>JAFDDL010000241.1 GCA_019310865.1 Deltaproteobacteria bacterium
TCTGAAACGCTTGATATCGGTCCCGGTGAATGCCGGTGAGATCCTTGAATTGATGTGTGGCAGAATCCCGCTTGGTGATGACTCCCGTTCGGAGCTGAGAATGAAAAAGACGGGGAAGGAATATGTGCTTGACATAACGGACTTGGACACAAAAAAAATTGACAGGGTTCACTTCCTGAATGATAAATTGACGGTTTTTAAGTTCGAACGGGTTGATAAAAACGGTCGACTTACGTACCGAAGTATCTTTGAGAAAATGCAGAAATTCGAAGATTTTGTATTGCCCACGCAGATGCGGTTATTCAATGAGGCGGGTCTGCAACTTGATATTGAGGTTGATCGCTGTTGGGTTAACCCGAATCTGGGGCCCCGGGCGTTTATTTTAAAACCGCCGGAGTCGGAGAAGGTGACCGACTGATTGATGCAGAAATAACACAAGTGGAATTGTAAACAGATATGATCAGACACAAGGTCATCGCTCTGGAAGCGAGGCTGAGAGATTGCCGAAATGTTTACACGCTCGGGGTCCGACCCAACTTTTCAGACTACCCGGAACCGGACGCTGAGATGATTCGCTCTGCAAGCAAAATCTATTATCCAAGCGCCTTTTATGCAGACCTGCTGGATGCAATGGGAATCAAAACATTTCCAAGCTATCACACTTATAAATGCGTTCAGGATAAAATTAAACAAAGCGCATTGTTCAACCTTCTCAATATACCGCATCCCCGAACCCGCGTCTATTACGGCCCACGTCAGAAGGGAAACATTCGGTCCGATTTTCCATTTCCCTTTGTGGGCAAAATCGCCAGAGGTTCCTCAAAGGGGACGGGCGTTTTTTTAATCTCCAACACCCAGGAATTAGACCGGTATCTGGAAATTACCTCCCCGGCCTATATCCAATCTTTTATTCCAGCAAAGCGTGACATTCGTGTGGTGGTCATTGGCACTACAGTCGTTCACGCCTATTGGCGGATTGCCGGCGAGCGGGATTTTCGAACCAATTTAGCCAGGGGCGGTCGAATTTCTCTGGATTCGGTCCCGCCCGAAGCCCTGGAATTGGCATTGGAAACGGCTCGAAAATGCAGATGGAATGATGTCGGAATCGACATTATTTGCCGTGATGGGTGCTACTATGTATTGGAAGCCAATATGAAATATGGCAAAGAAGGCTTTCGCGAGGCCGGTATCGATTACGTTCATCTGATGGAGACACTTATCGAAAATGAAAAAATATAAGGACGTACCGGGACATAATTCGAACCGACCCGATCTGGATCGGATTCGGTTTTCATTGGAAAGCGAAGAAACCGAAAGACTGTCACCGCATGCAACTCTCAGCCGGGATGCCCAACGCAGAGTGGTGGATTCCAAGGAAAAAGCAGATTACCGGCAATCTTTCTCCCAGGACGTGGATCGGATTTTGCATGCCTTGGCTTACACGCGCTATATCGACAAGACACAGGTCTTTTCACTGATCCAAAACGACCATTTGACCCACCGCGTCCTTCACGTTCAACTGGTATCCAAAATTGCGCGGACGATCGGACGGTTTCTTTCACTCAATGAAGACCTGATAGAGGCCATTGCACTCGGACACGATATAGGTCATACGCCCTTCGGCCATGACGGAGAGCGAATTCTGTCGAAACTTTGCCGGGACAGCGGCATCGGGTGTTTTCATCACAATGTTCAGAGCGTTCAGTTTCTTGACCGGGTAGAGCGCAAGGGAAATGGCTGGAATTTATGCCTCCAGACATTGGATGGTATCTTGACCCATGACGGGGAAATCCACAATCAATCCCTGACACCGGAAAGGGAAAAGACGTTTGAAACGCTGTTTCAAGAAATGGAAACCAAAAAAAAGAATTCCGATACGGAGCTGATACCCATGACTCTGGAAGGGTGCGTTGTCCGGATGGCGGATACCATCGCGTACATCGGTCGGGATCTGGAGGATGCCATTCGGGTGAAGATGATTCAGCGTTCAAACATACCGGAAGGTATCACCAGCGTCCTGGGCAATACCAATGGGACCATCGTCTTTCATCTGGTTACCGATGTCATTCAAACCAGTTTTAAAAAACCGCATATCGCTTTTAGTCCAACGGTTTCAACTGCATTAAAAGACCTGAAAACCTTTAATTTAAACAAGATTTATCTGAATCCAATACTCAAAACCCATCTTGACAATATTTCCAATCTGTTCGAGCGCCTGTTTAACCGCTATATTGAGAATCTTCAAAACGACAACCGAACATCGGTTATATTTACACATTTTCTCGCGGATATGTCCCATGAATATCTGGATGGCCACAACCATGCGGAGATCGTACGCGATTTCATCGCGGGAATGACCGATCGGTATTTTATCCAACAATGTCCCGAAGCGTTAAGACCCCAAATCGTTTCCATCGGTTAATCCGATTGTCTTATTGAAAGAAATTAAAGATGATAAATGTAACCGGTATGGGTTGGCGACATCGGAGGAATTAAAATAGTGGACAATCACCAAACGGGATACCAGGCGCGGACGTACCGGCAAGGGTTTCGAAAAAGTGACCTTGTGGCATTCCGGGTCGTTATCAAGGAGACCGATCTGTCTATTCAGGCGGATCTAAACCTCGAATCGACAGCTCGGGAACTGGTGATCGAAAATCGTGGCATAATTGAGTCCTATATTCGGCAATTCCCGGAATTTGCAACGACCTTGTCCCCCTGGCGATGCAAGGCCCCGGTTCCCCATATTATCGGCGATATGATTCATGCCGGTCGCGTCGCCCAAGTGGGCCCCATGGCTGCCGTGGCAGGTGCCATGGCATACCGTGTCGGTATTGAATTGATGGCCCATTCATCACAGGCAATCGTCGAGAACGGCGGTGATTTGTTTATTCACACGAGTGAGCCGGTAACAGTTGCCGTCTATGCGGGTCAATCGCCGCTGAATCTTCAAATCGGCCTGCGGGTGGGGGGGCAAAATATACCAACATCTGTTTGCACGTCATCCGGCACCATCGGACATTCCCTCAGTTTTGGAAATGCCGATGCGGTGGTGGTCACATCCCGGTCCTGTGCGGTTGCGGATGCGTCTGCAACTGCCATCGGAAACCGGATTCAAGGCAGGTCCGACATCGAAACGGCCATTGAGTGGGGCAAAAGAATCGATGGTATTGAGGGAATTCTCATCATTTTCGAAGATAAAATGGGTGTTTGGGGTCCTTTGGAGCTGGTACGGCTATCCAGAAAAAAGGGTTGAGTTATTGTGGTAAAAAGAGTAAATAATTTTGAATTACAGCCTGAATCCTGCACGAGTCGGAGGCTTTCAATTTTTATGAAAGATTCAGGTATCAAATCGTTTTAGATAGTATTTACCTCAACATGGTTGAGAAAAGGAGACAATAAATGAAAAAAGTGAAGGTCGTCCTGTGGTTCATCCTCATCGGATTCGTTTCGCTGGTGTTTTTCCAAAACCAGGAATTTTTATTGAGCAAGCAGACCATTGCTCTGGATCTTTACCTGACCGAGGCGTTTCAATCCCCGGAACTTCCCAATGCTGTATGGTTTGCGGCTGCTTTGTTTATCGGACTACTGCTTGCTTATTTTGTGAGCCTAGTGGAGCGATTCCGCTCAAACAAGACCATCAAAGAGTTGAAGTCCAAACTCAACTCCCACGCGGACATGGTATCAAGATTGCGGACCGAACTCGAATCAACTAAAATTTCCCCGCCCATGGAACCAGAACCTTCCTACGATTCAGAGTCCGGTGAAGCGGTATCTTCCGATACGGATACCCCCCCCCAGTTACCGAATGCTTGATAGCGGGAAATTGCACTATCTGCGCCGATTGATTCGTTTTATCCGGGGCAATCATCAAGGCCCTGACATCTTCACGGCAACCGACCCATGAGCCAAGCCAAAACCACTCCCATGATGCAGCAATACCTGGAGATCAAGGAACAGCATAAAGATGCCATCCTGTTCTACCGAATGGGAGATTTTTATGAAATGTTCTTTGACGATGCCGAGCTTGCCGCCAAAGAGTTGGAAATTACACTTACATCCCGAAATAAAAATGATAAACGTCCAATTCCCATGTGCGGCGTCCCGTTTCGAGCGGCTCAGAATTACATCGGTCGTCTCAGCGGCCGCGGGCATAAGGTGGCCATTTGCGACCAGGAGGAAGAGTCGGCGGCAGACAAGGGGCTTGTCAGGCGGGAGGTTGTCCGGATCGTTACACCGGGTATGGTTTTAGAAAATGATTTCCTGGATGAAAAGGAAAACAATTTCGTACTGTCCGTGGCGGAATTTCAAGATAAATACGGATTGGCCTGTCTCGATATTTCCACCGGTACTTTCCGAGTAACGCAATCCGACGACCTGCCGGCAGTCACCGACGAGGCAATACGCATCGCACCCAGGGAAATCATCCTTGCCGAATCAATAAAAAACAGCGCCTTGCACAATCGCCTCACCAGGGTCTTTCAACAGACGGCCACATCCTTTCTCGAGGATCGTTTCTTTTCTCATACCCAGGCGCGCTCTCGGGTTTTAGAGCAATTCAATACGGCCAATCTGGAAGGTTTCGGATGCGAGCATCTGAAAGCCGCTGTCAGTGCTGCAGGTGGCCTGATTTACTATGTGCAGGAAACGCAGCTTCAGAAAGTTTCCCATCTTTCCGGCATCGAAACTTATTTGCTCGGCAGTTATCTGTGGGTGGATGATACCAGCTGTCGGAATCTGGAGCTTCTGAAAAACACGCGAACCGGGTCGAACCAGGGTACATTGTTGTCGGTCCTCGACCGGACGATTACCGCCATGGGCGGTCGTCTGCTTCGCCACTGGATTCGCTACCCGCTGTTGGATCCGGTTGAAATGGAAACCCGTTTCGATGCGCTTGAAGAGACCCTGGCACATACCGATGTCCAAACCGGTATCCGCACACATCTTAAGTCCGTTTCGGACTTGGAGCGCCTTGGCAGCAAAATCGCCCTGGGCCAATGCAACGCCCGGGATCTGCTTGCGTTAAAACGGTCTCTTCAGGAACTGCCGGCTGTCAGGTCCCTTTTATCGAATCTGAACTCCCCCCTGTTCATCTGGCCGGAAAGCCCGAGTGCATTGAGCGAGTTGGCGGATCGAATCGACAAAGCGATTCGTGAGGATGCACCACTGACCATTCGTGAAGGTGGCATGATGAAGGTCGGATTCAACGAGGCCCTGGACACCTTGATCGAACTGAGCCGTGATGGAAAAGGGTGGCTGGTGAAATTGGAAGCACAGGAAAAAGCGGCCACCGGCATTTCGACCTTAAAGGTACGATATAACAAAGTGTTCGGATACTATATTGAAATACCACGATCCCAATCCGAAAACGTTCCTGGAAATTATGTGCGAAAACAAACCCTGGTAAATGCCGAGCGATATATCACTGATGAGTTAAAGACCTTCGAGAATCAGGTGCTGGGGGCCGAGGAAAAGCGTGCGGCCATGGAATACAAGCTGTTTTCAAGGCTGCGTGAAGAAATTGCAGAATGCAATGAGCTGATCCAGATTGTGGGCAAGTTCGTGGCACAGGTCGATTGCCTGATGAGCTTGACGCAGGTGGCGCAGGAAAACGGATATTGCCGCCCCGGAATCAATACCCAGGGGGAACTGCTGATAACGGACGGGAGGCATCCCGTTGTTGAAAAAATGATTACCGGTGAACGATTTGTACCCAACACCATCGCCATGGACAACGTATCGTCACAGGTACTGATCATTACCGGTCCGAATATGGCCGGCAAGTCGACGGTCCTCCGGCAGGTAGCCCTCCTGGTTATCATGGCGCAGACGGGCTCGTTTGTTCCGGCTGCAAGTGCTGAATTACCGGTTATGGACCGCATTTTCACTCGGGTTGGCGCCCTTGACAACTTGTCCGCCGGTCAGAGTACCTTCATGGTTGAAATGCAGGAAACCGCAAATATATTAAATAACGCCACGGAAAATTCACTCGTGATCATGGATGAAATCGGTCGCGGAACCAGCACATTCGATGGATTGAGTATCGCCTGGGCAGTCGCGGAATCTCTGCATGACCTCAAGGGTAGGGGGGTTAAGACCCTG
>JAFDDL010000242.1 GCA_019310865.1 Deltaproteobacteria bacterium
CGAGGGCTACCTTTTCATTGACGGACCACTCTACGTAGATATTTCGCGCTTCCACCTCCTTGCTCAGCTGCTGGACAATCTCCGACGACGGTGTTCCCGGATATCCGGCAACAACGCTCACACCGGCTTCAAGCGCGCCGCGGGCAATGGCGTCGTTTCCCATGAGCAGGATATTTTCACCTTTTTTTGCATTGCTTAATAATGACATTTGGCTTCTCCAGGGTCACAGAAGACCCATCATTCATTTTATCTGGATTTTTCCATATTTTCTCCGCTTTCAGATTAAATGTTATCAAATCCATATCAGATATATACAATATATGTCAACTCAAAAATCGGGTTTGGATTAAAATACACTATATAAGGCTAAATAGGCATTTAATCGTCTTTTTGAATGTTAAGTAATATGGGGAATGAGATGTGCTTATATTAATACTTATCAACCAATGTTATGAAAAACCTTGTATAATAAGCCAGATTATGTATAGACTCATTCAACTAAACCGGCTCAGGAGGGGATGATTTATGGTTCATCGCATAAAGCCAATAAAAACGGAAAAGGACATCGAGCGTCTCAGGGCCCATTTGGCCGGAAGACCCAAGGACCTGTTTATCTTCGACTTGTTGACCCAGACCGGTCTGCTGCTTGACCAGGCGCTTGGCCTGAAGATGGCAGACATGGCCGGAATAGGGGTGGGTGACCCGATCTCGGTGGCAGGTATTTCGAGGACTTTGGTAAACCGTCCGCGGATGACCGGTCGTCTGATGGATAGTTATAACCGATATGTTGAAACAAACGACTTAGAGCCGGAAAACTATCTATTTATGTCCAGAAAGGGTCACAATCCCCTTAGCCCCCAATCGGTTTCACGGTTGGTAAGCACCTGGTTTCGTGAGGCCGGATTGACGGGATTGGCGGGAGTCAAAAGCCTTCGAAAGACGTGGGAGACATATTTTAAGGATCATCCAAATAAAAAAATCCCGGAAACCGACGAAAAATCAAAGACGGGTCTCCTGGGCCTCCTGGGCGGGGTGAACCCCTTGACATTGAGCGACCAGATTGAGGCCCGGTTGATCGAGCTGATCCTGACCGGACAAATCGCCCCCGGCAGCCGGTTAATCATTAAGGAAATCGCGGATGAAATGGGGATCAGTTCCATGCCGGTTCGGGATGCCTTGACCCGGCTTGCGGGGGGAGGCATTGTCAGGCTTGAAAAAAACAGAGGCTATACGGTCAATGTGGTCTCCGAAGCGGAATTTAAAGAAATCACTGAATTAAGGCGTACTTTGGAGCCGATGGCGGCGGTCACCGGGTGCCGAAACACCAAACCCAAAGACCTCCAGAAGATATTTAATATTGAAAAAGATTACAGCCAGGCATTGAAACATGGTGAATCACAAAGAGGGCTGAAGATAAATCGGGATTTTCACTTCAGTCTCTATCGGTTGGCCCAGCGGCCGGTCCTGCTTGAATTTCTCGAAAAGCTGTGGCGCATGATCAGCCCGTATTATCACCTGCTGTCCAAAGAATTAAAATCCTTGCATTCGCGCCGGCTTGAACTGGGCGAGTACTACAAGCTTACTATTTTTCACCATGAGAAAATTATCGAATCTCTGGAGAACCGAAACGGCAATGAACTTGCCAAATGGATAAAGGCGGACATCGATTACTCGGCTAAAAAAGTTCTATCCGATTTTTACAACCGGAAGTAATTGGATTAAGCGAAGGTAAAGTGTCGTTTGCGGTCTGACCCTATCCACTACTATCCAATAGCCATTCCCATTAATCTTCCTTGATATCACAGAGCCGTTTCGCCGCCCTGATTTTTTCATCCATATTCGACAGCCGGGAAATCATGATACGTTGGGCTTGGGGAGAGCCGGCTCCGTGCATGGATTCCGTTAGATAGCCCACGGCAGCCGTGCCCAATGTCAGGTTTTCAATCAATCGCAGGATTCGCATCCGGTTTACGGTGGAAACTTCGCAATTGGCAGCGAAATATTTATTCACCCATTTGCCGGTTTCCGGAGATGTTAAATCGCTTTCGGAGGGGAGGGTGACCATCAATCCACCGGCAATATCCTGGGCGATTCTGGAAATTTCATACGGAAACCGGGTGACGTTCTGTTTATGGATATTTGCCAGCAGCATGTCGACAACATAGGTGCCGCTGGGTTCCTTGCTTCCTTCTGAAGCGCACGCGATGCAGCCACAATAAAGGGTTTCGTTCAAGTGATTCATTTCGATTATCTTGTCTTTGATGTGGGACGCTTTTGCGACATTATTATATTCGGCCGCTGTCTGGGCGGCACCGATCAACACATCACCGACACCGACCTTGCATGCATAGCTCTGGCGGTGATAGGAGGCAAATTTTTCCACCAGTTGCCCGGCAAATTCGAATTCCTTATACATGAATACCCGGTCCCAGGGAACAAAGACGTCCTTAAAAACGACTAGGGCTTCATGACCGCCGAACAGGACATTACCGCGGTCTATCATGCCCTCTTCCAGTTTGCGCGTATCACAGGACTGACGGCCCATGATATACATAATACCATCGGTATCGGCAGGGAGCGAGAAGGAGATCGCATAGTCCTTATCCGCCTCGCGCATGGCGATGGTGGGCATGACGATGATCTCATGGGAGTTGACCGCCCCTGTCTGGTGGGCCTTGGCGCCTCTGACCACAATGCCGTCCGCTCTTTCCTCAACAACGTGCAGGAAATGATCCGGATCGGGCTGTTTGTGGGGGGGAAGACTCCGGTCACCTTTGGGGTCGGTCATGGCACCGTCGCAGGTGAGGTCGTTTTCCTGTACATATTCAAGATACGCCAAAAAGCGGCGGTTGTATCCGGTCCCGTGTTTTTGATCCATGTTATAGGTGACGATTGATAATGCGTTCAAGGCATCCATCCCCACACAACGTTGAAAACAGCACCCGGTTTTCCGACCCAGTAGTCTTCCCATTTTGCTCTTTTTAAGCAGGTCGTCGATGTTCTGGTGAATGTGCGTGAACCGGTTTATTTTTTTCCCGGTGATGTGGGATGTTGCGGTCATGATACCTTCATATTCGGGGACATGCGCCAATTTATATGTTTTGGCAACAGCCAGCATGGACGGGCGAATGATGGGGTCATCCACCACATTTTCCACTCTTTTACCGAACATATAGACCTCGAAATTCAATTTCCTTAGGCTTTTTTCGTATTGCGCTGCTGTCATTGTTGACATGAAAAATCCTCCATATTTTTACGCCTTAGCGGCTTTTCGCGCGCTGCATTCTTTATTTAAGTGGCGAGATCCCATAGGTTTATTTAAGATAATTCATTTTAAACAACATCACCGATCGACTCGTGCACCTCCGCCCGCCATAATTTTCTCCACTTCAGCAAGCGATGCCATGGTGGTGTCGCCCGGCGTTGTCATCGCCAGAGCCCCATGGGCGGCGCCATATTCTACGGCCGTTTGCGGATCACCCGTGGTGATTAATCCGTATATAAGGCCGGAGGCGAAACTATCGCCACCGCCCACCCGGTCCATAATTTCAAGGTTTTCCCTGTGTGTGGCTTCATAAAAATTACCATCGGCCCAGCAGATAGCGCCCCAATCATTAATGCCGGCTGTTTTGACGGTTCTCAGTGTTGTGCCTGTTACCTTGAAGTTGGGGAATTCGTCAACCGCTTTTGCAATCATCTTGCGGAAATTTCCGACATCAAGAGCGCTCAGGTTTTCGTCTACACCTTCCACTTTGAAGCCAAGACATGCGGTAAAATCTTCTTCATTTCCGATCATGACGTCCACATATCTGGCCAGCCGACGGTTCACCTCTTGTGCCTTGCTTTGTCCGCCGATACTTTTCCAGAGGGAAGGGCGGTAGTTTAGGTCATAGGAAATAATGGTGCCATGCTTCCGGGCTGCCTGCATGGCTTCCTCAACGACTTCGGATGTGGTTTCAGACAGGGCGGCAAAGATACCGCCTGTGTGAAGCCATCGGGCGCCCTGTCGGCCGAAAATATCTTCCCAGTCAATATCACCCGGTTGGAGACGGGAAACCATGGTGTTTCCGCGATCGGACACCCCCAGTGCGCCACGGATACCATAGCCTCGTTCAGTGAAATTCATGCCGTTTCGCCCGGTCCGACCGATACCGTCATAGGGCATCCACTTTATCAGTGAGGTGTCAACCCCACCTTGCAGGATTAGATCTTCAACAAGCCTGCCGATGGCGTTATCCGCCTGTGCGGTTACGATGGCCGTTCGCATCCTGAAGCACCTGCGCAACCCACGGGCAACGTTATATTCACCGCCGCCTTCCCAGGCACGGAACATGCGACTGGTATGAATCCGGCTTTCGCCCGGATCCAATCGTAACATGACCTCCCCTAAAGAAACAAGATCATACCGGCAGTCCTTTTCTGATTTGATGTCTAATATCGTCATGTGATTCCCCCTAATTTTTTTAGATATATCAAGATTGAACCGTTTGGCTCATAATAATATGCATTAAAACCTGTTTGCACCCCGAACCTAAGCGGAAGCCTGTTTCACGATTTGAACAGCTTCGCGTACCAACCGCGATATTTCCTCAAAGTTCTGTTCCGCAATCATATCCGACTTGACCATCCAGCTTCCACCGCAAGCCCACACTTTATCAAATTTAAGATAATCGAGAACATTTTTGGGGCCGATGCCGCCGGTGGGTATGAATTTTGTCATGCCGTACGGCGCGCTCATGGCTTTCAGTGTTTTCAGCCCGCCAAAGGATTCGGCGGGGAAAAATTTCAATACTTCAAGACCGAAATCAAGCGCCTGCTCAATTTCTGTGGGTGTACAAACACCGGGCGTCACAGCGATGTCGTTGTCCAGGCAATATCGAACCACCTTGGGATTAAATCCCGGTGAGACGATGAACCGGGCGCCGGCATCAACCGCCGCCTTTGCCTGATCAATTTTCAGTACGGTTCCGGCGCCCACCAGGATATTTCCTTTTGCGGCCATGGCGCTAATTGCATCCGCAGCGGCCTCTGTCCGAAACGTTATTTCAGCACATGGAAGCCCTCCCAGTGCCAGAGAGTCGGCAAGCGGATCGGCGTTTTTCGCATCGTGAATGGCAATGACCGGAATCAGTCTATGATTGTGAAGTTCATCCATTACGGTTTGCATATTATTTTCCTTTTCTATGGGGTTTTGCATAAAATGGCTCTTTTCGACCTTGGCCGCTTTCAGCTGTTTCGTCTGTACCGGGAGATCGAGCCAAATAGACATGCCCCATTTTCCACTCCAGGGCCGGCGTCATTTGCTCCATCTGCAGGGCATCACTGACCACACGAATCCCGCCTTATAAAAAAACCCATGCTCCGGGCAATACCCAACTCCAAACCTCGGATTTCCGCAAGGCCTCGCATCCGGCCAATACAACTATAGCCGGGATTCGGAGCAGGTGGTTTACCCAAATCGTCCAGCATGGTGTGGCCATGGTCCGGACGGAACGACAAGCGCCAATCCTTTCGACCGGCTTCTTTGCGTTTCTGCTGCTCTTCCAGCAGCGCCTTAACCACCTCATACATATCCACCGAGCCTTCCAGATGGTTGGCTTCATAAAAACTGCCGTCGTCATTGCGCTGGGTACTGCGCAGATGAACCACCTGAATGCGGTGTCCGTAGCGGCGGATCATCCCGGGAAGGTCATTGTCGGCACGCGGACTGTAGGAGCCCGTACAGAAACAAAGCCCGCTGGCCGGAGAATCAACCATTGCCAGCAAATCTTTCACATCCGCTTCGCAACTGACAATACGCGGCAGACCGAGAATAGAATACGGCGGATCGTCCGGATGAACCGCCATGCGCACCCCCGCTTCTTCACAGACCGGTATAACGGCTTCAAGAAACAGCTTGAAATGCGCCTTTAGTTTTTCACGACCGATATCATCATACTTGGCCAGCATGTCGCGCACGTCCTGAATCGTGAATCCAAAATCCATACCCGGGAACACATCGATAATAGAGCGCTCAAATGCATGCTTGTCCGCTTCGCTCATGCTCTCATAAAAAACCTTGGCCTTTTCGAGCTGAGCTTCGGTGTAATCTT
>JAFDDL010000243.1 GCA_019310865.1 Deltaproteobacteria bacterium
TAGGCAAATTTGGTTGAGATCAAGGCTTGCGAAAAATTTTACCACAGGCATATGGTTGATATTCCGAGGATAAAATTTTTCGCGTAACGCAGATATCGAGCAAATTGGCCATTTATGGATGGGCACTAGGTAGCTCCCCGTCTTTTAGCGACTCATAAAGAACGGGCCAGGTGGCCATGGTGGGAACTGAGATATCCGGTCCGGGCGGTGTGTAGTCCCGTTTCAAAGACACACAGCCCTCAGTTCCCTTTGTTTATACTTCCCGATATCTGAAAGTATCTCTTGAGCACCGGCTCGATAACAGCCAGCTGGCGGTCCCTTTTCTTCAGGGGCAGCAAAAGCCGCAAGGGATTTCTTTTGTAGTAGGTCAGGGTCTCAGACATATAGGGGTTCAGAAATTCAGTAAACAGATTGATCTTTCGGATGCCGATTTTTACGGCCCGGGCGATGTTGTCATCACCGGTCCCGGAACCGCCGTGGAGAACCAGGGGCACCGGGACCTGTGCTTTAATCGCTTTCAGCCTGTCAAAATCAATGTTGGGTTGCGCCGTGTACTCACCGTGGGCAGTCCCGATGGAGACAGCCAGACAGTCGATGCCGGTCTGCCGGGCAAACCGCCCGGCTTCATCCGGATCCGTCAGCATGCTGTCGTCTTTGCTCCTTTCGATCATCACCTTCCCTGAGCCCACATGTCCGATTTCGGCCTCCACGGAGACGCTCTTTTTCCGGGCCGCTTCCACGATGGTTTGCGTCATCCGGACGTTTTCGTCAAAGGAGAACGAACTGCCGTCGATCATGACACTGGTGAATCCGGCGTTGATGGCCTTGAGACAGACTTTCACCGATTTTCCGTGATCCAGGTGAAGGCAAACCGGCACTTTCGCCCGGTCGCACAACCGGAGAACCGATCGGGTCCAGGCACCAAAGCATCTGAACTTATCGATGGGGAGCGACGGGTAACTGATGATCACCGGAGAGTTATGGGTTTCAGCCACCGCCAGCTCCAGCTTAAGCATATGTTTTGTGATAAAGTCCGGGGCCATGATGGCGTACCCGCCTTTTTCGGCGTCACTAAGCAATTTGGTCAAGGGTACGAGCATGATTTGTTTCCTTTCTTTAAGATGACGGATTAGAATCCGCTTCCAAGTTGGTGTCGTCGATGTTGGTTTCTTTTTATTGGTCGCTCATGGCCGTGTAAAAAATAACCGTTGCCGGGCTGGTGACCGTGTTATCGGTGACCACATTGATGCAAGACGGCTTGCCCGATGCCACCGCCCGCTTGATGGCCGGTATGATCTCCTCATCCTTGGTGACCAGCTCTCCATGCCCCCCCAAGCCCTCCACCATCTTTTCGTAATGCCGCATGCCCAGCTCGGAACAGGTCAGGCGTTCTTCGCCGATACTCCATTTTTGGGAATGCTTGATCATCCCCCAGGAGCAGTCGTTGTTCACCACACACACAATGGGAATGTTGTGACGCACGGCCGTATCGAACTCCATGCCGTTGAATCCGAATGAGCCGTCTCCGTTGAGGACGATAACCGGTTTGTCCGGATGGGCAAGTTTGGCGGAAAGCGCAAAGGGGATGCCCGTACCGATGCATCCAAGCAGAGAACCTGCAGGGACCTGGACGCCTCCCGGGTGTTCGGACATGAATCCGGCAAGACCCCAGTAGCTGGTATCACCGCCGTCGGCAACATAATAGGCATCGGTGCCGAATACCGCCATGATCCGGTCCGTCAGCCTTGCGGGGTGAATGGGATCCGACGGGGTGGCACGTTTTTCCAGCTCCGTTGTCAGAAAGGCTTTATAAGCATTTCTCAATTTTCCGATCCATTCGGCGTGGTCACGCTTTTCCACCCGGGGCAAGAGCTGCTCGAGCACCTTGGCACTATCCCCCACCAGCCCTGCGTCCGACGCCCTGTTTCGATCGATTTCACTGGGGTCGATGTCGATGCGGACCAGTTTCGCATCGGGAAAGAGATGGCCGGACTGCAAGGCCCAGTTAAAGCGGATGCCCACCGCAATGATCAGATCGGTCTGGGGCATACCGGTCATAACACCGGTGAAACCACCATCATTGATGGAAAGGCCATGATCGTCGGGCAGGGTGCCCCGGCCATTGTTGAGCAGGGCAAAGGGAACCCCGGTTTTTTCCACGAACGATCCCAGAGCATCTGCGCAGCCGATCACACCGCTTCCACCGATGAGCAGCGGCTTTTGTGCTTCATTGATCAGTTTTACCGCCGCTTCCAGCTCAGTTGTATCCGGATAAGTTGCCGTTTTATGTGACCGTCGCACCGGAAAAGACGCCGTGTCTTCAGCAACTTCCACAAGGAGGACATCCTGGGGCAACTCCAGAAACACAGGACCCGGTCTGCCCTGGGTCGCCTCCCTAAAGGCAATGGATAGATATTCGGGAATCCGTTTGGTCTCATAGCAGGTGGCGCACCACTTGGTGATGGGTTTGACCATGTCGATCTGGTTCATCTCCTGGAGTGCTCCGGTCAGGTCGAGCCGCAGCGGGTGCCTGCCGCTGAGCACCACCAGAGGTGCATTGTCCAGGTGCGCATTGGCAATACCGGTCAGGGCATTGGTAAAACCGGGCCCTGCCGTTACCAGGCAAACGCCGGGTTTGTTTTTATAGATGGTCCATGCATGGGCCATCATGGCCGCCGACTGCTCATGGCGCACATCGATCAGGTTTATGCCGTATTCGTTGCAACCGTCCATGACGGTTTCAATATGGCCGCCTGACAGGGTGAAGACCATCTCCACCTGTTCCGCCTCTTTCATATATTTGGCCGCCAGGTGCCCCCCGTTCATCATATTTGGTTTTGCCATGATTAATTCCTTTCCTGTTTTGAAACCACTTATCGTATTTTCGCCACTCGTTGATGGCAGTTGATCTGATATCCAGACACCGAACCTTCTGCTACATGACCAACTTGATGCCGGCCTCGAACCATTGGGCATAAACACTCATGCCCTCGACCACCAGTTTGCCCTCGGCAGCTGCATTAAACGATGCGTCCTTGCGTTTATCGGTCATAACCGAAAAGGCGGTTTTGGCATCCTTCCACACCAAGGCCACATCACACCCCTTTTGATCGCCGGTCATGGTTGAAAGTTTGCCCTTGTCAAAGATAAAAACCCTTGCACGCCTGCCATCCGCCGTTTTAATGAGCACCTTTGTGGTGACGACGCTGATGTATTTTTTAAAGGTGTTATTCACATATGATGCCAGTTTGAGCACCAGGTATAAAACATACAAAAGAATTGTAAATCTCATGGAAACCTCCTTCTTAATAGGTGTCCGGGCTTTTCAGGCAAAGCTGACCACGGTTTTTATGTCCTTCGTCTTTTTCTTGTCCAAATTCACTTCAATCATTTCCCGGTAGGCCGCCAATGGAAATTCATGGGTAACCATATGAGCGGTTTGAATCTTACTTTGCGCCATGAATTCCAGGGCCAATTCAAAGACGGAACGGATTTTCCCCTGATAGGTTGCCAAACCGTTGCCATAAACCCCTTTAATGGTCTGGAGCTTGAGCCACAAAGGCGTGAGATCCAACTTGGCATTGCCGCCGATGCCCACCACACTGAGGACGCCCATGTTGTTAAGCAAACGCAGGCTCAGATTGAGCGTGGATTCATTGCCCACCGTATCATAGATGCGATGGAATCCGCCCATGGGAATCTCGGCACCCAGCAGGGGTTTATACACCGTTGCGCCGGTGATCCGGGCGGTTTGAGAAAACGCGTCTCCCATTTGAATGATATCATGGGCCCCTGCCTTCATTGCCAGGTCTGCGGCAAAGGAGGACGGTTCAATAACCGCGATGTGAGCGCCGGGGGACACTTCCCGTACCGATTGGATGAGCAGATTCCCGATGACCCCGCTACCGATGACCAGGATCTTTTCATCCTCCCGGGGCGGGTTGTCCAAAACAGCCTGCAGCGCCACGGCCACTGGTTCCGCCATGACCGCCTCCGGCGAAGAGAGCGTGTCCGGTATCCTGAAAAGCTGGCTTTTATGGGCCGTTATGATGGGGGCAAATCCGCCTGTTACCGCATTGTTGATACCGGTAAACATGCCCGGCGGCAGGCTGCCTTCGGCGAAATTTTCACAGTTAGCGGGCCGTCCCGCCCGGCAGGTGGGACATATGGGATTAATATCACGTGTCTCGCACCCCAAAATAGGATTAACCGCCACACGATCCCCCGGCTTGAAATCCCGCACGCCCGGTCCTGCGTCCACAATCTCCCCGATTATCTCATGGCCTATGACGCAGGGAAATGATGTAAAAGGGGATGCTGTGGGGGATTCGTTCAGAAGGATCAGGTTCAGGTCGCTGCCGCAGAATCCGCACATGATGGTTCTGATCTTTACCCAGTCTGCAGAAGGGAGGGTGGGCTCTGGAATATCCACGAGGCGGACGGTTCTAAACGGCCCCTTAAAAAATGCACGATTGCCCATTAGGGCTTTCATTGCTTTGGCTGCGATAAACTTGGGGACGGTAACGTGGAATTGCAGTGCTTGCATCATTACCTCATTCATAAAATTGATTTGAAAAGGTATAAGAGCAATTTTGATGCCATCGTCGAGAATCCCACATGACCCCCTAATAAGGCTTTGTTTTAGTTAGTATTAAATTAAACGAATGCGTTACAGCCGGAATTTCTGGTTCTGAAAGAAATGAAAAACGCCCAAAGCTTTTCACCCTATTCCGTATATTACACCAAATAGAGTAAAATCTTAGTTTTAATTCTTGATAGATAGGGGGCCAAACAATACAACAGCTACCATAATATAAGGAAGCGAAAAAACATCATTCCCGGCGAATGTTCAGTTTTTCCATGCGCCCTCGCAGGGTATTCGGATGTAATCCTAAAATTAAAGCGGCGCCCTTTTTACCGCTTATCCGCCAGTTGGTCTCTTTGAGCACCTTAAGAATATGATGACGCTCCATTTCATTGAGGTTTCTGTTTGCGTTTTTATCTAAATCCCTGTTTGGGATATGATCAAGTCGATCCATCAGACGCAGGGTCGGTCCATTGGTATTTATCACAGCTCGTTCAATTAAATTTTCAAGCTCTCTGACGTTTCCCGGCCAATGGTATCGTGTCAATCGTTCCATGACCTCCTGCGGGATCGCTTTTATCTTCTTTTCCAATTTCTTGCTATGGCCCATAACGAACCAGTTGACGAGCAAAGGGATGTCCGGCTCACGCTTTCGAAGCGGTGGGATTGTGATGGGATATACATTCAGCCGGTACAGGAGGTCCTGGCGAAACCGACCATTTCGAACCTCTTCCTCTAGATCTCGATTGGTTGCGGTGATTATCCGGACATCCACCTTAATTGTCTTTACGCTCCCTATGCGTTCAAACTCGCCATCCTGGACGACTCTGAGGAGTTTGGCCTGTAATTCAATGGGAAGCTCACCGATCTCATCCAGAAAAAGCGTGGTGCCGTTGGCAGCCTCGAAGCGGCCGAGCTTTCTCATATGAGCGCCGGTGAAGGCGCCTTTCTCATGACCGAACAACTCACTTTCGATAAGGTTTGGTGACAATGTGGCGCAGTTGACCTTCACCAATGGCCTGTTTTTTCGACGACTATTGTTATGAATGGCTCTTGCAACCAGTTCTTTTCCGGTGCCCGTCTCGCCAAGTATTAGTACGGTGGCATCGGTAGCCGCGACTTGATTTATTTTGGACAGAATATTCTTAATCGGTTTGCTTTGGCCGATAATCTCATGAAAGTTATGTTCAATTTCGATTTCCTCTTTAAGATAATTATAATCGGCCTCTGCCTGTTTCTTAAGCTGTTTTATCTCCCGTAGAGCATTATGAAGCTGCAACTCGGATTTTTTCCGCATCAATGCGTTGGAAAAAATCGCCCCCAACAGCCGGCATCTTTGGATAATCTCATCCGGCCAGGACACCTCATGGCGAACCGTATCAAATGTAATTCCCCCCAAAACCTTACCGGAAACCAGCAGTGGAATCACAATAGTCGACTTAGCTCCCGCTTTTATATAATTGTTTTTGTCAAAGCTTGCCTCCTCAGGAAGTTCATCAAGATTTG
>JAFDDL010000244.1 GCA_019310865.1 Deltaproteobacteria bacterium
AACACCGGCCATGCTGAAAGACGCCTGGTTGACAGTGGTTCGGCCGTCGCTATCGTCGGTTATTGACACGCTATCGGCCAAGTCTGATGACTGGAAATCCATTCCCATGCTGGCCCGAACCCATGGGCAGCCGGCCTCTCCGACAACACTGGGCAAGGAAATCTATGTCTTTGTGGATCGGCTCAAAGGCCAGCTCGCCCAATTGGATCAAATCCCGTTTTCCGCCAAATTCGGTGGCGCCACCGGCAACTTCAATGCCCATCACGTGGCCTACCCCCGAATCGATTGGACTGCCTTTGGAGATTATCTGGTAAACGATATTCTGGGTCTGTCGCGCACCCGCGTCACCACGCAAATTGAGCCATACGACAATTTGGCCGCCTTCTGCCATACCCTGGCCCGAATCAACACCATCCTCATCGATCTGGACCGGGACATCTGGACCTATGTCGCCATGAACTATTTTCGCCAGAAAATAAAAGCGGGCGAAGTCGGCTCCTCGGCCATGCCCCACAAGGTCAACCCCATCGATTTTGAAAACTCCGAAGGCAATCTGGGCGTTGCAAACGCCCTGCTGACCCACCTGGCGGAAAAACTTCCCATCTCCAGACTCCAGCGGGATCTGACCGACTCCACAGTGACACGAAACATCGGTGTGCCACTGGGACATATGCTCATCGCGTTTAAATCGCTGCAAAGAGGACTGGGGAAATTGATCTTAAATGAAGCGGCACTCAAACAGGATCTGGCGGATAACTGGGCCGTGGTGGCAGAAGCCGTCCAAACCATCTTGCGACGGGAAGGTTATCCGGAGCCGTATGAAGCCCTAAAGGCACTCACCCGAACCCATGATGCCATCGGGCCCGAGACCATGGCGCGGTTTATCGACGGTCTGGATGTTTCAGATGAAATTAAAAACGAACTCAAAAACATTACACCGGATAACTACACCGGTATTGTTACCTTTTGAGCTGAAGTTCTTTCAATCTCGACATCATCTCCGAGGTCGGAACGGTTTCTATCTGCCGAGTCCTCGCCCGTCCCGGCCAAACGGTCCCCTGCCGCCAAGGCGCTGAATCCGTCCTTTCATCTTGGCGATCATTTTCTCTAGTTTCGCCTTTTGTTCGGGACGCAATACCGCCTTTACCTGGTCAAGGGTGTCTTCAAAAGCCGCTTCAAACTCGGGACGGTACCGGACGCGCAAATCAACCCATTTTTCCCGCGATGACGCCAGGATATCCTCAATGGCCTTTCGCTGCGACTGCGAAAGGTCGAGTTTGCGAAACAGATGCCCCATGAATCGCATCGCATGGGGATTTCCGGCGGCAATGGACTTTTCGATTCGGTTCCGGACGTAAAGGTGGCTCCCGATGACGCCCGATAAGAATCCGACCGAAAATATCAGCACGACGCAAACGATTGTCTTTAATTTACTCATATCACACTCATTTGGTGTCCATCCAGAATTGGTAGCCCACCGGATCATCCAAGGACAATGCCGCATATTCATAGCCGGAGCCCGGATCCAAATGGATCAACCATACGCAAAGCAGTACCAACAAACCACAAGTAACCGGCGCCAGACGCCAGGCAGCAAAACCGAATCCGGTATCAGCAGGCGATGATGCCGCCAGGCGAATCCGCCGCATAATCTTGGCCTCCCATTGTCCGGTTTTTATCTCGACTTCCGGAACCGGTTGCCTGTCTCGTTCCTTGAAGACCGCCCTGAACGCATTCTTCAAACCGGGATGATCCGGATTCATGCGTTTCATTGGATTTCCTTTCCGGCATCCATCAACTTTTCCAGGAGCCGTTTCAGTTTCTTTTTCGACCGATGGGATCGAACCTTTACATTTGCCGTGCTCCATCCCAGCAGATCCGCTGCCTCCCTGGCAGTGTACCCTTCCAGGTACGTCAGTTCAAGCACCATTCGATCCTCGGGAGAAATCCGGTCCAATGCCCAGGCCAGAATGTCCCGCGCCTCGTTTCTGCGCGATGAGGCATCAAAGGCTGCAACCGATTGGTTTGCCGTCACTTGTTCCAGCCAAGTCTGATGCCCCTCGGACAGGCAGCTCATCGGAAGTTCCCGGGAGCGATATTTGCGCCGCAGGTAATCATAACAGCTGCGCACGGCGATGCGGTTGAGCCATGCCCGAAAGCGTCCCTTTTTCCGGTACCCCCCGAGACTTTGATAAGCCCTGACAAATACGTCCTGGGAGACGTCATCCACATCATTTGGCGGCACATGTTTTTTGACAATTCGCAGGATACGATCCTTATGGCGACTGAGCAAAACTGAAAATACGTCGGTTTCCCCGCCCACCACTCGCAATACGGCCGCGTCATCATCAAGGGAGTTCATATCGTTTACAAAGTCGCCATTTGCCGTCATCGTACCCTGCATGACCCACTATCATTCATCAAGCCAGTTTTTCATCATCGCTTTTCGCTCGGCCAGTCGCGTCTCAAATCTCGCCTGTCGCTCAGCGCGCAACGTTTGAAGCTGTTCGATCTGCTCGGTGGTTAAAACCGCCTTGATTTTGCTGAAAATTTCCGCTCGCAGCAGCACCATCGCCTCACCACCAGCTGCCACCGGTATATATGCATCCTGAATATCCTGAATGGTATCTTCGTTAAAGGGCTTGTTTGCGACAATGTCCATCAAGTCGTGCCGGCTTTCCCTCGTATTTTCAAAGGCAGTCTCCATCTGGGAGCGATACGATTCCATGATTTGAGACACCTCTGTTTTCTGCGAATCGCTCAAATCCAGTTTCCCAAGAAGCCTATGAAAACCCGGCCCTTCGCCACCCATTGCCCTGCAACCGCGCTTTCCATGCATCCCAAACGGGCCCGCCATGGCTGTCGTGATTCCAAATACCATCATAACCAGCGCAACACAAACCGTCATTAATCCCTTTCGTTTCATGATAATCTCCCATACAACTTTTTTTGGTTAACTTTTAAGAGCTCCAGGTGCATCCCCCATCTTGCCCCATTGGCAATTTAAGAGAAATCAATCCTTGCACCCGCTTCAGCCCTGGGGGCATTGTTTCCAGCGCGCCCTGCCCCGCTTGATAAGTAATGTCGTGCGGCCCCGCGAAAAGGTTACAAACCTTAGAAGTGGTTTCAAAGCCTTAGATCATGTTCAACGGCAAGGCCGCAGTGTTTTTGAAACCGCAGACATAGCTTGAACTATCGGAGTCTTCGCTTACCTTCGAGGATTTCAAAAATGCGAGAACGCCGCCATTGGACATGAGATGAGGTTTTGAGACCACTTCTTAGGAAGATCTCAGTTTTTCCGCAAATAGGGAGAGAAAAAACCCGACACCGGCCAGCAGGATGATGCAGGGGCCGGACGTCAGGTTGAATTGATAGGAGAGCCAAAGCCCGCCCACAGTGAAGACCAAGCTCAAGATCGTTGAGAAAATCATCATGTGGACAAGCGATTTTGAATATTTTTCCGCGATATAGGGCGGGATCGTCAGTAGCGCGATCACCAGAATCAACCCCACAACCCGCATGATAATCACCACCGACACCGCAATCATGCCGATCATGATGAAAAAAAGCCGATTGACTGCAACGCCGCGCAACTGAGCAAATTCGGCGTCATAGGACATGGATAAAAAACTGTTGTAATACCAGATCACGACGCACAGTACACCGGCACCCACCGCCAGCATGACCAGCAGATCGCTGCCGGGAACGGCCAGGATCGATCCGAATAGATAACTCATCAAATCGACCTGATACCCCGGCGTCAAGTCGATCAAGATCACCCCGACAGCCATTCCTACGGACCAGATAACACCGATAACCGTGTCGGCCCGGTGTCGAGCTGTAACGGTGACGTAGGCCATGAGCATGGCCGCCGCGATGGCAAAACCGAGTGTGCCAACCAAATAAGGAATTCCCAAGAAAAAGGCCAGGCCGATACCCCCATAGGCCGCATGGGCAATCCCGCCGGATAGAAACACAATCCGGTTGACCACCACCAGGGTTCCGATGACACCACAAATGACACTGGCCAAAAGGCCGGCCATGAGCGCATTGCGCATGAATTCGAACTGCAGGGCTTCAATCATATTCGGATCCGATTTCAGTGTTTTCGGAGTCTACGCTTTCCCGGAGTCTACGCTTTCCTAAGCGATACCGATCGATCGTATCTGAATTCATACAATTTGTAAATATCGCAAACCGTTATGATTTGCCCATACCGAAAGGATAGCGGAACTTTTGGATCTGCCGTCCCCGGCTGTTCGATTCGGATTGACAAACCCGGCAGCCATTGATAATGAATAGGCAACTTTGAAACATAAAATGGATGTTTTTTCAGACTGTTACCGAATGATAAGCACGTTCCGGCAAACATTTTAGATCAAGTCGCCGCCGGATTTGGAGATTAAAATAGAATGTCCGATAAGGATTCACAAGAGATCAGATTGGTGGGTATCGGCGGATCGCCGGGTATCTGCATCGGAAAGGCTTACCTGGTTGACAGGGAAGGCGTGGATGTCGTCGAAAGATACCCCATCGCCAGAAAGGATATCAAAGAGGAAATCAACCGATTCAAAGCTGCTGTTAAAGGCGCAAAGGACGAGCTTTTGGCGGTCATCGAAGATACGCCCGAAGAGCTTCGCCAACATGCCTACGTACTCGAAACCCATATTCAGCTGCTGAAGGACAAGATGCTCTATGGATCGACCATCGAAGCCATAGAAAAAGAGCAGGTAAACGCCGAGTGGGCCTTTAAAAAGACGGTCTCGCGCGTCAAGTCGATGTTTCAAAATATGACCAACGCTTACCTGCGAGAGCGGGCTTCGGATATCGTCCATGTGGCCGACCGCATCATGCTGAACCTGATGGGTGGCAAACCGGTTAATATCAAGGACATCCGCCAGCGTGTCATTCTCATCGCACCGGACCTGTCGCCCGCCGAGACAAGCCAGATCAACCTGAAGCGGATCATGGGGTTTGTAACCGACCGCGGCGGCAAAGCCTCGCACACCAGCATCATCGCCCGGACCCTTGAAATACCCGCTGTTCTGGGCCTTGCCAATGCAACACGTGTCATCAACAATGACAATATCGTTATTGTCGACGGTAGCGCCGGCATCGTAATCATTAACCCCACCGAAGAGACCCTGTTCGAGTTCGAGGAACGCAAGCTTGTTTATGAAGAATTTCGATCCGTCCTGGTCAAAAGCAGCCACCTGGATGCAGAAACCAAGGACGGCATTCGACTTCGGGTCATGGGCAATATCGAGTTTCCGGAAGAAGCGGAAACCACACTGGATTACGGTGGTGACGGCATCGGACTGTACCGGACGGAATTCCAATACCTGAGTCGCCCCACCTTTCCCAATGAGAATGAATTGTTTGAAAAATACAAGGTGGTGGTTGAAAAGCTAAACCCAAAACCGGTCACCATCCGAACCCTGGACATCAATGGGGACAAGGCCATCGCGTCAGAGGCCAACGCGCAGGAAGAAAATCCGGCGCTGGGTCTGCGGGCGATTCGCTATTGTCTGAAAAAAACCGACGTTTTCAAAACACAGCTCCGTGCGATTCTCCGCGCGGCTGCTTTTGGAAACCTGCGGCTGATCTTCCCGATGATCTCGAGCATCGATGAGATTATTGAGGCCAAGCGAATATTGGCGGAAACAGCCCAGGAGCTCAGTGACGAAGGGCTTGCCTTCAATGCCGACATCCCGGTGGGGATCATGATCGAAGTGCCGTCTGCAGTTATCCTGGCATCCCAGATGGCTGAACTGGTCGACTTTTTCAGTATCGGCACAAATGATCTGATCCAGTATTCCCTGGCCATAGACCGGAACAACAAAGAGGTGGCATATCTTTACAATCCGCTTCATCCCGCGATTCTCCGGATGCTCAAAACCATCACGGACGTGGGCAAGGAAAAGGGAATTCCCATTTATATCTGCGGTGAAATGGCCGGGGATCGATTAGCCCTGGAAACCGAGGATACGCGCAAGTTCGTCGAAAGCATCATGGACAAACAATCATCATCTGAAATCATGAATATGGTTGAAAAGCGTTTCGGCTCTATTCTCTATGATACCATTGATACCACAACTTAACCCCCGGCAATTGCCGGCTCGGATAACTGGATCCTTTTAGAAAGTGGACAAACCCAAAATCAAACGAATTGCTGAAAACCGCAAAGCCAGGCACGAGTATTTCATCATCGACGAATACGAAGCCGGCATGGCACTTGTGGGTACCGAGGTCAAGGCACTGCGACTGGGACGCGCCAATTTGAAAGACGCATATGCCAAAATCAAAAATGGTGAAGTCTTTGTGCACCAACTTCACATCGGCCCCTACCCTTTTGCTTATTACGGAAACCACGAACCCTTGCGCCCGCGCAAGCTGCTGTTGCACAAGCATGAGATCAAAAAGCTCTATAGCAAGGTCAACGAAAAGGGTATGTCCCTGATCCCGATTCGCATGTATTTCAAAGGTGGCCGGGTAAAAATCCGAATCGCTATTGCAAAGGGAAAACGCCATCACGACAAGCGCCAGGCGATTCGCCAGAGAGACGAAAAACGAATCCATGACCGGGAAATCAAAGGGCATTAAGGATTCGTGCAGGAAAAACGACGTCTAGGCCTTGACGACCGACCGGTATTGGTGTAAATTGTAATTCTACAACATGTTCTTTTACAATTTGTCAGGTACTTAAAACCTTTCGAATTGTCCGCATTGACATGGGGGCGAAACGGATTCGACGGGGATAAAGAAGTACAGGCTGCATACCGAGCTCCTGTCAGCTCGTAAAACGACGGGAACCTAAACATAATCGCAGACGATTATAAATACGCCGTAGCTGCGTAAAACAGCTACCGTCCTGCCGGATTTTTCCTGCGTGTCCGGCAAGGGCGTCGACTAGCAGGATAATCGATTCTCGAAGCCTTTAACAGAATTGGTGAAATTCCTTAAGGCTAGCTGGTCAGGCATCGTGCCCGGGGGAGACTTGACACGGCGAATACCAAAACTTGGGATAAGTATGTAGATGTCTGTATGGAATATTTTCGGACGCGGGTTCAACTCCCGCCGCCTCCACCATTTTATCATTATAAATTCAGTAGCTTATAAATTTCAAACACCCCTGAATGGTACTGTAACGGTACTGTGAAACCATTTTGGCGGCTTTTTTGCACTGGGACTGCTATGTTCGGGATTTGGGAACGTCCATAATTATAAATTTATACGAAAAGTCTGAGCCAGCGGTATCATCGGGATATCAGCAATCAACCGCAGCCTTGTTAGCCGCCATTTATAGCGGTGTCCTATGTATGCCATTTCAATTCAAATTGAATAATACCAAAATCATTCTGGTGTTGGCTTGAATGTGTCTCAACCGGGGGATATTGGCAAAAGCGTTTAGCAGGACAATGCTCTGAGATAAACCATAAACTGAAAGGTATGCCTTTAAAAAAAACTTGACAGTATCTTGTTATATAGATTATTAAGATTGCCCTTATCAAAAACATGCGAAAGAGGTTTTTTTGTTCAGGAAATTAATGGATATTGTGTCAATCGTTGCCGACAAGGGGACCAACCCACCGGTGGATGATTGATCATAGCTCTGCAAAAAGCAAAACAAGCTGTTCAATGCTAAAACAGACCTGTTTCTCCAGGTCTGTTCCACAGCAGATACCTATCTGAGATTCCGCCGTTGCAGTTGCCCCCTCAGTCAGCAACAATTCAGATCAATAAGATATCCATAAATTATTAAAATTACCGGTAGGCTGCATGTCCCGTCCTAGGTGTCATGCGCTATAAAATACCGACTATGATTAAAGGCAACAATAAGCGGAGATCAACAATGGTCACAAAGAAATGCGCATGCAGAATATATAAAAACGATACCACCCAACATCTTACACAGATGGGATGGACTTCCCATTTTCAGACCCAGCTGCAAGGATATTGCAGCGATGATTTTATCCCGGCAAGAGTGGTCGGGGTAAGGAAAAATACCTTCCGTATCAGTAACGGAAAAAGAGAATGGCTCGCTACCATAGCTGGAAAGCTCAAGCACCAACCCTATGGTTTGTATCCGGTCACAGGGGATTGGGCCCTCATGGCCGATACAGTGATTGTTAGGGTGCTGAACCGAAAAAATGCCCTGTCCCGTGGAGCTTCGGGCGCACATGGGAAACGGGATTCAAAGCCAAGAAGAGAGCAAGTAATTGCGGCAAACCTTGATACAGTGTTTGTCGTTTGCGGTCTGGACCGAGATTTTAATCTGCGTCGCATCGAACGGTACCTAACTCTGGTCTACAACTGCGGCCTGAATCCCGTCATCATCCTGACAAAAGCAGATCTCCACCAAGATCCGATGCCTTTCGTTAGTGAAGTTGAAAGCGTTGCTCTCGGGGTTTCGATACACTTGGTTTCTGCACTGGATTGTAAGGGGTTGCCCTCTCTCGAAGAATATCTATCTCCAGGTCAGACCACCACCATGGTTGGGTCTTCAGGTGCCGGTAAGTCCACTCTGGTGAATCGGCTCTACGGGAAAACCATACAGACTACAAGTCCTGTGAGTGAAAGTATTAGGAAAGGGAAGCACACAACTACCTCGAGGGATTTGATAATGATGCCCCAGGGAGGAATGGTGATCGACAATCCCGGTATTCGTGAAATCGCCTTTTGGAGCGATGACGACGGGATTGATGTCGCCTTTCCAGAGATTGAAAACCTTGCCTGGGAATGCCGTTTTTCCAATTGCAGTCATATGCACGAACCAGGTTGCCGGGTCCTTCAGGCGGTATCTGATGGAGAGATCTTTCAAGACAGATTGGAAAGCTACCAAAAAATGAAACGTGAACTGACATATCTATCCCACAGACAGCATAAGAGTGCCGACCGAGTGGAAAAGGAACAATGGAAAGAGGTGGCTTTGAAAATTAAAGCGATAAAAAAAAGGAGGCGTAATGGGTAATATTCTAAATCGGAAGACAAAGAACGGGATTAAAAAGTTGCAAATACGAGAGGCATTGGAATTAGGAATCCATTTTTTCATGTACGGTTTTATGAAAAGCATTGACAAAAGAAATCGATTAATTTAATGTTGTTATAACAACGTTGCACCAACAACATAAATTCAACCGCAATGAATAAACAAAAATGGAAATAGAATTAAGCGTTTTCCCTCTGGATAATTCCCCCGGATTCACCATTCACCTGTTAGATATGCAAATGGCTTTGGGTCTCCAACACGCATTCCAAGCAAAAGGATTTAACATTACTCCGGAACAATGGGGTGTTCTCAACAGACTGTGGGAGAACGAAGGTATTCACCAGAGCGCACTTGCTGAAAGAGCCGCGAAAGACAGACACAACATCACCAGGATCTTGAATCTGCTGGAAAAGAACGGTTTCATCCGCCGAACACCCGACGGAGAAGACAAAAGACGTCTAAATGTTTACCTCACTCACGAAGGGAAAGCCCTTAAACAAAAGCTGGTCCCCATCGTCATCGGTTATCTGCAAAAATGTTTTGAAGGCCTGACCCAAGAGCAAGTACAGGACTTGAGAAGAATCCACGAACACATTTTAAAGAATCTGACAATGGGGACAGCAAAATGAGAAAACTTTTTGCTCTGGTCACCGCATTTCCTAAAATCACACTGGTGATTTTAATCGGGCTCACCGTGCTGATCGGCTTCCAGTTATCTAATCTTCGAATGGAAACCGATGCAGAGAGTATGATTCCACAAAACCACCCGGCAATTATTTACAACGATCAGGCTGAAGAAATTTTTGGTATTCAGGATGCCGTGATTATCGGTATCGTTAATGAAACGCCGGGCGGTATTTTTAATTTGGGTACACTTCGCCTTGTCAAGCGGCTGACCGAAAAGCTGGCAGCCCTCGATGGCGTGGTGGCGGTTACCGACGACGATGTGATGAGCCTTGCCACCATCGACAATATTTCAGGCACCGATTTTGGTTTCGATGTCGCCCCATTCATGGAAGAGGTGCCCGAAAATCCGTCGGAAATGGCGGCGTTGAGGAAAATGATTTATAAAAACGATATGTATGTCGGCAGTGTGATCTCAGAAGACGGGACCGCTACCGCCATCTATGCCGAACTCGAAAACGGCCTGGAGAATCGAGCTCGGACGTATCAGCAGGTTAAAGCGCTGATTGCCGAAGAGACGGCAAATGGTGGACCGGAAAAAATATATATTGCCGGGCGACCGGTGCTGGAAGTCACTTATGGCGAGTACATGGCCGAGGACATGCAGAAAATGATGCCCCTGGTCACCATTATGGTCATTCTGGTGCTCTTTATCACCTTTAGGAGTCTGGCGGGCGTCTTATTGCCTTTTTCCGTGGTGATAGGCAGTGTGATATGGGCTATGGGAATCATGGCGCTTTTCAAGGTCCCGCTATTTACTATCTCCACACAAATGCCGGTGATTTTGGTGGCTGTGGGGACGGCTTACAGCATCCATATCCTCAACAAATATTTTCAAGAGCGTCTGCAAGACCCCGAAGGCGATAAACGGCAAATCATCCTTAAGACCATGGATGAAATGTGGAAACCGGTGGTAATGACAGCACTGACTACGGCGGTCGGATTTACATCGCTCGTTACAGCCTATATGGTTCCCATCCGCTATTTTGGAATATTTACATCCGTGGGCGTTTTGGCGGCTATGGTCTTTTCCCTGACGATGCTTCCGGCCTGTTTGATGATTTTTAAAATCAAAGTTCGAAAGTTTCGACGGAAACCTAAAAATGGACATGCCAATGATCAAACGGGCGGTGTTTCCCGGAAGATCCTCTCAAAAGGCGGCGGGATCATCTTTGATCAAAGAAAGGGGGTCCTGTACGCCACGATCATTATCGCAACGATAGCCATATTTGGCCTGCTTAAAATCTCCACAAACAGCTCCTGGATCGAGGCGATCAAGCATACCAGTGACGTTTACGTCGCCAATAAAGTTTTGAATGAAAAGTTTGACGGGACCTTAAACCTTTATGTGATTGTAGAAGGTCTGGACCCTGATGCGATAAAATCACCGGAATTATTGAGAAAGATTGATCAACTTCAAACACACATGGAAAAAATGGACCTGGTGGGTGGTACTCGTTCCATCGCCGAATATTTAAAGCGGATGAACCGGGTCATGAACGAGGACCAAGACGCCTTTGAAACCATCCCGGACACGAGAGAACTGGTCGCCCAATATCTGCTCATGTATTCCATGTCCGGTGACCCTGATGATTTTGACGATATCGTGGATTATGACTACCGCCTGGCCAATATCTGGATGCAGATCAAATCCGATTACACCGATGACACCGCCAACGTCATCCGGCAAGTGAAGGCATTTACCGACACACATTTTTCAGATCAAAAAGTGAAGATAAATTTAGCGGGAAGAGCTTATACCTCTTTTGTATGGGTGCAGCTTCTTATTCGCGGCCAAATGAACAGCCTCCTTTTTTCCATCCTTGCCGTATTTGTTATTACCGCTGTCATGTTTCGGTCGTTTATGGCCGGTATCTTTAACATCATACCCATCAGTGCCGCTATGCTGGTAAACTTCGGTTTCATGGGCCTGTTGGGTTTTCCCCTGGATGTGTCCACGGCGCTTTCATCCGGCATCGTTATCGGAGTTGGCATTGATTACACCATCCATTTTTTATCCAAATACCGCGTAGAAATTGCTGCAAGCCAAGATGGGCGTCAGGCCACTGTTTCAACCATGATTACCACCGGCCGGGCAATTTTTTATAATGCGATAGCAGTCATTGCAGGATTTATGGCGCTGTATGCATCGAATTTTCCAGCAAACCAGCAGCTAGGCGGCTTGGTTTCGATTAATATGTTTGCCTGTTTTCTGGCGGCACTAACCATCCTGCCGGCCC
>JAFDDL010000245.1 GCA_019310865.1 Deltaproteobacteria bacterium
ATCATCGTTTGGGTCGTCATAACTGTAATGGAATCCAGAGCTATCAGACCCATTGTCATCATCGGCATATCTTACCGTTACGAGATTTCCCTTGTCATCATAATCATAGGTTACCCATATCCCGTCTGGGACAGAGGCTGTCGAAGGCCCGGTGATGGAAATCAATTTGCCGTTGGCGTTATAACTGAATAATATACTGCGGCCCGTTGCAGAGTCCAAAACCCTTTCCAGCAAACCCTCGGCATTGTAAGTCAGTGCCTGGCTGTTACCTTCACCATCATCAATGGCGATTAGTCTTCCATCCTGGAATGAGTAGATCCGGCCGTTTTCGCGAAACCACATGGACACATCACCTACAATTTCCACATGACCTTGCGTAGATAAAATCCCGCCATAATAGCCGGTTTCGCTCCCGAATTTCTGAAACATATAGTATTTACCATTTTCATCTCTCATCCAACAGTAATCTTCATAAGGGTTTACAAAGGGGATTATACGATAAATATGCCCCCAACCAAAACCAATTGGAGAGTCTTTATCGGACCAGCTGTGATAATTTCGGGAAAATATAAAACCGCCCTTAAACGGAGAACTGAATGTCAAATCCGGTACCTTTTCAATTTTGCTTCCATTGAATATGTTGATGGGATTTCCCTGGTATTGACTGATACCGTTAATTGGGCAGATGTCATCTTCCTCCGGATTTGTGTCATAATAATAGCAGGTCCGCTCACCCTCACAATCCGTATTATCGCAGGGACAAGTAAAGCAAGCGTTTAAACGATCGAAGCCATCAACTTCCGGGCACAGATACCAATATTGGTAGTGATAATCTTCTTGACTTGTACATGAAATATAGTCTGCTACAGCCTCTTCTTGAGTCTCATAAAATTTTAAGTCAACCGCTACATCCTTCAAGCAGTATAGCGCAGAAGCATTCATCGGAGAATAAAGGCTTAGTGAAAAAGTAACGATGAAACTGAAAACCAGTAATCTTCTACAGATTTTGTCAAGTTTAGGGCTCGCGCAAAAATAGATGAGCTCAGCTTTTCAGATTTCACCAAACACTTTTCAATCGACCCTCGGCGTTATAATGGAAACGAACGGCATCTTCTACCGATATATGCACGTCCACCCACTCAGATACCCCCTGGTTTCCGGCCAAATCCACGAGCCACACTTCCAGTGTATTCGAGCCAGGCTGCAATATCACCTGAGTCGACCAGTCGTCGTCTCCTTCCGGTATCATCTGAACCGCGTTCACCCAAACGCTGGTGCCGGCCTCGCGCGCACCTGTGACTGTGATGACAAATTGATTTGCTGTATTCTGATCTGGTCTTGGCTGAATCGTTCCACTGGCCACGACACCACCGGTGATTGTGGGTTTAGCAGGTGGTGTGTCATCGGCGAGAGCGAATATCGGTGCCGTAAAGGCCAGCATGCCGACAAGAAAGACAATGCATAAATGAATTTTCCCCTTGCCCGATTTTCGTCGAAATCGCCAATTTCGTCTGATCAGACGGGGGACAGCCGCAACGCAGGGTACCCTTTCAAATGCCATGGTTTTCACCCCTATTGAAAGTAGGATTATAATTCAACAATGGATCAAAACGCCCAGCACGTGGGGACACTACATCGCAATCTTGAATGATTGGTCTTTGAATGAGGAAATTGGATCAACAACCTTTTTCAAGGTGAGCCTTTCCCCTATATAATAGTGGCTGAAAATGTCAACAAAAAAATGGCAAAAAAATCAGGGCCGTTTCTGAGCACCGAACCCACGACGAGTCGCAACTTAAAATTGATTGAATTCATATTGACAGATTAGTCCCAAAAAAATAAAGTGGTTATAGCGTTTGAAAAATGAAACCGCGATAAACATTTGAGGGCAAGATGACAAAACAACTCTTATCCACCAAGGAAGTGGCACAGTTTCTGAGCGTCAACGAAAAGATGGTTTACTCGCTGGTGTCGGAAAAACGCCTGCCGGCAACCAAGATCACGGGCAAATGGCTGTTTCCGAAACATCTGGTGGAACAATGGATTGAAGCCAACACCATCAATTACCCGGAACCCACGACTCAGCTGCCGCCCTATGACGGATTGCTGATTATCGCCGGCAGCAACGATCCGTTGCTCGATGCCACCCTGTCGCTTTTCAACCGCCTTCACCCGAACCACATCGCGGTGTTCGGTAATGTGGGCAGTATGGGTGGATTCAGGGCGCTTCGCCGGAACCGCTGTCACATTGCCACCAGTCACCTGATGCAGGAAGCGGGCGATGATTATAATTTCGAATACGCCGCCAAGGAACTGGAGCAAATTCCGGCGGTGGTCAATTTTTGCATGCGCGAGCAGGGTCTCATCGTGCAAAAGGGCAATCCCAAGGGGATTCAAAGCATCTCGGACCTGGCAAAATCCGGGGTTGTCATGGTCAACCGCCCCATTGGAACCGGAACCCGCCTTCTGCTCGACACCGAACTGGCCAATGCCGGCATTTCAAATAAGGATCTTGACGGGTACCATACGGAGCGGTCTCGCCATCTGGATGTGGGGTTGGATATTCTGGCCGGCAGAGCGGATGCCGCTATGGGGATTCGACCCATTGCAACGGCCCTGGATTTGGCATTTATTCCCATTCGCTGGGAACGATACGACCTGATGGCAGCCAAAGACCGTTTTTTTGATCCGGGCGCTCAACTGTTCATGGGGCTGCTTCATGAAAAGGCATTCCTGGATCAGGCGGAAAAATTTGAAGGCTACGATTTAAGCCTGAGCGGAAAGATGGTTTATCCAAAAGAGTCGTCATGACCGACGCCATCTATCATATTACCGACCTGACTCACTGCTACGAAGACAAACAAGCCTTGGCGGTCAAAGCGCTTTCCATTCGCTCGAAAAGCATTGTCGGTCTCATGGGGCCAAACGGCAGTGGGAAAAGTACGCTTCTGAAAATACTTTCTTTTGCTATGCTTCCCACACGGGGCCAAGTTCTGTTTAACGGCCGGCCGGCCCGGCCCTTTTCGGATTCGGTTCGATTCCAGGTTACCCTGTTGACCCAGAATCCCTATTTAATGAAGCGATCGGTGTTTGAAAATGTACGATACGGCCTGCGAGTCCGGGGCGATACGCACAACATCGAGCAGCGGGTATTTGACGCATTGTCTTGGGTGGGGTTATCCCCGGATCATTTTGCCCAGCGAAAATGGCACCAGCTGTCAGGCGGAGAAGCCCAGCGCGTTGCCCTGGCCGCCCGGCTCATTTTAAAGCCCCGCGTGCTGCTTCTGGATGAGCCCCTGTCAAGTGTCGACGCGGCAAGCGCCCAGCGCATCAAGGAAGCCGCTTTACGGGCTCGCCGAAAATGGGGCACCACGCTGATTATTGCCAGCCATGACCGGCAATGGCTGTTTGACATTTGCGACGAACTTTACTTCATGTTCCAAGGCAACCTGCTAAAAAGCGGCCTGGAAACGATCGTCTTTGGCCCCTGGCAGGTCCGAACCGATGATCTTTGGGAAAAAAGGCTTGGTGACGGACAGACCGTGGTGGTCTCCAAACCACCCCATTCAGCAGCCGTGGCAATGATCCCCTCACACGCTCTGGCCATATGCCAAGCGGATCAAAGCGACCCCGGCCCCGGCGGTCTTCGGGGAACGATCTCCCATTTGTTTATCAACAATCCCACCGGGGACATCGTGGCGACCGTTCAAATCGCCGATCTATCGATAACCACGCGGCTACCGAAATCCGAAAACTCACCGGATCGGTTTTATCCGGGGCAAACCGTCTGCTTAAAGTACCAACCGGAGAAAATCGTCTGGTACTAGTTTAGTGCCCATCCATGGGAGGATTATAGACATCCGGCACAAAACTAAGGGTCGCAAAATAATCGGCCATGGTCTCTTCGCGCCGGATCAATTCCACCGATCCATCGGTTCGAAGTAAAAGCTCCTTGGGCCGCAGGCGCCCGTTGTAGTTAAATCCCATGGCATGACCATGTGCACCCGTATCGTGGATGACCAGGATATCGTTTTCCACGATCTGAGGAAGCGAGCGCTGGACAGCGAACTTATCGTTGTTTTCACAGAGCGAGCCCACCACATCCGCCACCATGACCGCCGGTTCCGATTCTTTTCCCAGCACGCTGATATGATGATATGCCCCGTAAAGCGCAGGCCGCATCAGGGCGGACATGCAGGCATCCACGCCGATATAAGTTCGGTAGGTATTTTTTCGGTTTCTGGCCGTGGTGACCAGTGCACCATACGGCCCGGTCATGTACCGCCCGCTTTCCATGTAAAGCTTGGGCACATGCCCATATCCGTCCTGGAATGCCTGAAATAATGCGGTAATCTCCGCAGCCATGAGCGGCAAATCCAGGGGCACGTCATCGGGCCGATAGGCAATCCCCATCCCGCCGCCGATATTGATAAAGTCAAACCGAATATCAAGCGCCTTCGATACCCGCGCCACCTGCTCGAGGAGCATCTGCGCGGTTTGAACGATGTAGCTGTAATCGCGCTCATTGGACGCGAGCATGGTATGCAGGCCAAATCGCCTGGCCCCAAGATCACGGGCGGACCGGTACACATCCACCAACTGCTCATGGCTGACACCGTATTTTGCTTCCGTTGGATTGCCGATAATATGATTTCCACCCCGGCGCGGTCCCGGGTTATAGCGAAAGCAAATCAACTCCGGCATTTTCGGCACCCTGGGCGTCAGGGTGATGTCATCCAGATTTAATATGCATCCCCCGTGTGCTGCGGCCGCCTCAAACTCTTCATGGGTTGTATTGTTGGAGGTGAACATAATGTCGTCCCCCCGGGCGCCGATTTGGCGGCTCATCTTCAGCTCAGGAACGGAGCTGCAATCGAAGCCGAACCCCATCTCCTGCATGATCTTGAGGATTCGGGGATTCGGCAGAGCCTTGACGGCATAATATTCCCTGAATCCGTCGATCTTCGAAAAGGCCTTGATGAGCCGGAGTCCGTTCTCCCGAATGCCGTCCTCATCGTAGATGTGAAACGGCGTCTTGTAATATCTTACGATATCGTCAAGGCTGGGAAACAGACGATCTTTAAACGCTTGGGACATGGGCATGGTTTGATCTCCTCTGGATGGGCATTATTTACAGTGCATCTTCAATACGGCTCAAGGCCTCTTGTACGTTTTCCAGGCTGTTGAAAGCACTGATTCGAATAAAGCCCTGGCCGCATTTTCCGAATCCCGCCCCCGGTGTGCAGACGACCCCGGCCTTGGTGAGCAAAAGATCGAAAAACTCCCAGGAATCCTGATTGCCATCAATCCAAATGTAGGGCGAATTTTCTCCCCCGGCACAGGCATACCCCATATCCGTCATTTTGCTTCGAATTATCCGGGCGTTTTGCATATAGCCCTGAATGATCGCCGACGTCTGCTGTCTGCCGGCCTCGCTGTAGACCGCCTCAGCGGCCCGCTGCACAGGGTATGACACCCCGTTGAACTTGGTGCAGTGGCGGCGGTTCCACAATCCGTGAAGCGCTTGGGCGCTTCCATCTTGCGTGTATGCCAAACAGTCCTTGGGTACCACGGCAAACGCGCACCGGGTGCCGGTGAAACCGGCGGTTTTTGAAAAGCTTCTCAACTCGATGGCAACCTTCCGAGCGCCTTCAATCTCGTAGATACTCCGGGGCAAAGACGGGTCCTGGATAAATGCCTCGTAGGCCGCATCATAGAGAATCAACGCCCGGTTCCGGGCCGCGTAATCGACCCATTTTTTCAAATCCGCCTTGGAGATGGTGGCCCCTGTCGGATTGTTGGGAAAACACAGATAAATCAGATCCACCGGCTCATCCGGAAGCGCCGGAATAAATCCGTTCTCACGGGTGCTTTCCAGATAGACGATGTCTTGGTATCGGCCGTCATGAAACGCACCGGTTCGTCCGGCCATGACATTGGAATCCAGATAGACGGGGTAGACGGGATCGGGCATGGCGATCTTGATATCGGTGGAAAAGATTTCCTGGATATTTCCCGAATCGCATTTGGCGCCGTCGGATATAAAGATCTCATCCGGCTCGATTTGCGCACCGAACGCCTGAAAATCGTTGGCGGCAATGGTCTCGCGTAAAAAATCATATCCCTGCTCGGGTCCATAACCGCGAAAGGACGCATCCCGGCCCATCTCGTCCACGGCGCTGTGAAAGGCTTCGATACATGCCGGCGGCAATGCGTGGGTAACATCTCCGATGCCCAGCTTTATAATGGTCTTATCTGGATTGGCTGCCTGGTGAGCCGCCACCCGCTGCGCGATGTCCGAAAAAAGATAGGAAGCCTGTAGTTTCAAATAATGTTCATTGATTTTAATCATGGATCACCTTTATGCAATTTGGTTTATATTCCAATAATCGTATCACAGCGGAAACCGACTGGTCTCTTTTAATGTCGAGAAAACGATGGTGGTCCGAATGGCGATAACGCCCGCAAAGGCGCCGATCTTTTCCTGGACCAGGGATCCCAACGCCTTTGTATCAGAGGTGCGCACCTTGATCAGGTATCCATCCTCACCGGAAATATAATGCAGTTCCTGGACTTCCGGCAACTCGCAAAGCCGGGTTTCAAGCGCCGGGTGATTCGATCCGGTTTCAACGGTCACATGGACAAAGGCCACCAGGGTCCGGTCGAACCTTTCCGGATTGAGCCGGACTTCATACCCGTCGATGATCCCCTGCTTTTCCAGCTTGCGAATCCGCTCCAAAACAGCCGATGGCGCCATGCCGACCTGGCGCGCCACTTCCACATTGGGAATGCGCGCTTTCTCCTGGAGTATCTTTAAAATCTTATGGCTGATTTCGTCTATCATTCTTCCTTTCGCTCCTTTTTCAGACTATATTAGTATAAAATTGGCAATTGTCAAGAACAATATTCTTATAAAATGAAAATTTACGAAATTTTATCCGGACTTGCAGATATTGCTCCGTTGGGTTATGACCTGAACCGTGCAAAGGCCGGGTTTATTTGGCGGTGAAAACAGCGAGGGACGGAAAGGAAACAAGCCGATTGAATCGATTTCTGTATTACTTGTTTTATGTGCTTTTTTCCACCGACACCTGGCGGATATGCATCGGCTTTCTCCTGGCGGTTCTCATCGGTCCGATGCTCACCGCCTCGGCCGGCTATTCAACAGCCGCAGAAACGCTCATCCGGCTGATGCTCCTGGCCATCGGCTACGCACTCAGCGCGCCCATTGCCCGGCGAATCAGCCGTGAGCTGAAAAAACGGCTAACAGGATAGAGCGGTTTCCAAAAATTCCCTTCATGC
>JAFDDL010000246.1 GCA_019310865.1 Deltaproteobacteria bacterium
GGGATGCATGCCATTCTGGCGGCCCTCATGGCTGCGGTTTACGGCATACCGATTTTTTACATCACTGCGAAAAAGGGCATACCGATGCCGGAGATAATTGACGAGATGGGTTTTTCGGCGGCGCTCAAATTATTTCCCGCCTACAGTGCAAAACTGGTGATCGGAACCGTTCTCGTGGTGCTGGCGGCGGCCACCATCGTCAGTTTTCTACCGGCCCGAAAGATCTCCAAAATGATCCCCACGGATGCCATTCGGGGTAAAATTCAATAGCGCTACAAGGGCCGAATATGATTCGTTTTTTACTAAAGGGGTTGATGCGGGATAGAAATCGCAGCCTTTTTCCGGTTCTCACCGTCGCCCTCGGCGTGATGCTAACCGTTCTGGTTTCCTGCTGGGTTCGGGGAATCATCGGTGATGTGGTCGATTTCAATGCCCGGTTTTCCACAGGCCACGTGAAAATTGTCACCCGTGCCTATTCGGAAGAAATGGACCAGATACCCAACGATTTGGCTTTGGACAACATCGACGGGCTCACAGCGAAGCTCGCGCAGCAGTTTCCCACCATGAAATGGGTCAGCCGTATTCGATTCGGCGGCCTGATGGATGTGCCCGATGAAACGGGGGAAACCCGGGCCCAGGGCCCGGCCATGGGCTTGGCGATCGATTTGCTCTCTTCGAGAAGTGGCGAAATCAAGCGAATGAATATCAGCAAATCCGTGGTCACCGGATCGTTGCCGAAACAGCCCGGAGAAATCCTTCTTAGTAATCTTTTCGCTAATCAGCTGGGTGTGACACCCGGCGATCGCGTGACCCTGCTGACCGCCACCATGCACGGCAGCATGGCCATAACCAATTTTACCGTTGCCGGGACGGTTGTGCTCGGGGTGATGGCCATGGACCGCGGGATGGTGATCATGGATTTGACCGACGCCCAGCGCATGCTGGATATGAGCGATTCAGCCGGTGAAATTCTCGGGTATTTTCCCCGACGAGGCTATGACACACAGCGAGCCGACATGACAACCAATCGGTTCAATGGCGCCTTTTCGGATCCAAATGATGTGTTTTCTCCCATCATGATCAAGCTCGAAGACCAGAACGACCTGGGCAGTATTTTGTTTTTTACATCGAGGATTTCAGGCATTGTCACCGCGTTCTTTCTAATGGTCATGTCGGTGGTACTGTGGAATGCCGGGCTGCTGGGCGGACTTCGCCGCTATGGTGAGATGGGCGTTCGCCTTGCCATCGGAGAAGACAAGGGCCATGTCTATCGGACACTCGTCACCGAATCCGTGCTCATCGGCCTGATCGGTTCGATCCTCGGTACCGCCCTGGGGCTGTTTTTCGCCTACCTGCTGGAAACCATCGGCATCGACATTGGTAAAATGGTAAAAAATCCCGGCGCCATGATGATGCCCACCGTATTCCGGGCGCACGTGACAACCCAGGCTTTTTATATTGGTTTTATCCCGGGCCTGCTGTCGACTATTTTGGGAACCATGCTCTCGGGCATCGGCATCTACAAACGAAAAACCGCGCAACTGTTCAAGGAGCTCGAAGCATGAAGGTTATCGTTTTCGCCATTTTCCTGGCAATCTGCGCGCCTGCGCTTGCTCAGACGCCCACCGGAGAAGAGATTTTGGACCGGATCGATGAGAACATGTCTTCCCGAAACCGGGTCGTCACCTCCCAGATGGTCATTCACGGACGGCGCAGTACCCGGACCATCGCCTCGCGTTCCTGGGTCCAGGGGACGGAAAAGTCGTTTACCGAGTATCTGTCACCGGCCCGGGAGCGGGGAACGAAGATGCTCAAGCTGGCAGACAACCTGTGGGTATTCTCTCCGTCTTCGGACCGCACCATCCAGATTTCCGGGCATATGCTTCGCCAGTCTGTCATGGGCTCGGACCTGTCGTTTGAAGACATGCTCGAAGACCCGAAGCTGACCCATCACTACCATGCGGCCGTGGTGGGCGAAGAGATTGTTGACGACAATGCCTGCTGGGTCCTGGAACTGACCGCAAAGGTTCGGGACATCGCCTATTACATGCGCAAAATCTGGGTCGATCGGGAAAAAAGCATTCCACTACGCGAAGAACTCTATGCAAAGGGCGGCAAGCTGCTCAAGCGCATGGCGCTCAAGGACATCGCTCTTCTCGAGGATCGGTGGTATCCCAAACGGATGATCTACCGCGATATGCTCAAGAAGGGAAAGGGCACCGAATTTATCATCGAAACCATCGAATTCGATGTGGACATTCCACCGCACATCTTCACAAAAGCAGCGCTCAAAAAGTAGGGTAAAAAAGGGGGACGTTCATGCATAAATGCATAACTCGGAAAGTTATGCATTTATGCATGAACGTCCCCCTTTATTACTAGTATACACCCCAGTTGCCGGAGAGGTAGTAGCTATGCAATACCGGGTTGAACTCGGTGTTGATCTTGATTTCATTTAGAACCGATTCTTCGAACACGCCCTTTCCAAAATGCATCATGCCGATCATGGCATCCTGGTTTAAAAACCGGGTGGGCAAACCCTCAAATGTCTCGGTCATCATCCGCGCTCTCAAGGTCGCATCCGTATGATCCGTTGCGGCAGTCCCCAGGACCCATCCCCATTGACCCATGGTGGGAATCTGGTTGTGGTAGGCCAGTGTGGAAAATCCTGCAGCGCGAACGGTTTTATAGATGCATAAAAAGGCCTTGCGCGTAAAATACGGGCTGCCGGCCTGAGTGACCATGGCACCGCCTCGAATCAAATGCCGGCGAATCTGCTGGTAAAAACTTTCCGAATAAACCGACATCAGGTCCACGGTATCCGGATCGGGCAGATCGGCAATGATGACACCGTACAGATGATCATCGTCGGCCAGAAACCTTGCCGCGTCCCGGTTGACAATGGTCACCCGGTTGTCGCTCATGGCATCGCGGTTCACGGACACCAGCACCGGATGCGTTTGGGCCAGCTGGGTCATGGCCGGATCGATGTCCACCAGGGTGACCGCCCGGACCTTTGGGTGGGTCAACACTTCCCGAAGCGCCAGCCCGTCTCCCCCACCCAGGATCAACACGTTTTCCGGATTGATACTCGCCTTCATGGCCGGATGCACCAAGGGCTCGTGGTACTTGTCTTCATCGTAGGTGGAAAACTGTTCCTGGCCGTTTATATACAGCCAGTAGTACTGCTTCCACTGGGTCATGACCAGCTTCTGATAGGGTGTCTGCGATGCATGGATCACCTTGTCCCGATACTTTCGCTGCTCACCGTAACGAATCACCGGCTTGGCGATCACGGCCAACCCAATCAATACCAGACAGGTGAGACCAAAACCGCCACCCAGCAGGCCCTTTCTTCGAACAAGCGGGAAATAGCCCCACAGCAGCAAGGCGGCCACGGAAAAATTGGTCACCCCCAAAACGATGGGCGTGTAAGCCAGCCCCAGAGTCGGCAATGCAATGAACGCAAAGGCGAAGCCACCTAGAAGTGCACCGTAATAATCCTTTTCCATCACCTCGGAAACGTTGATTCGAAGCGCTTCGTAAGACTGGTTCAGCCTCAGTACCAGGGGAATCTCAAGCCCGATGAGGATGCCGATGACAATTGCCTGTGCGTAAATCAAAAGGGCCGTGTATTCGGTAAAGGCCGCAAGCCCGTAAGCCAGCGTCACACAGGCCGCGCACAATGCCGACAGAATGAATTCGATGAGAATAAAGCAATCGAGCAGATCAGTTCTAAAATATCGGCTCAAGCGGCTGCCCACGCCCATGGCAAAGAGCATCAAGGAGATGATAACCGTCCACTGTAAGATGGCGTTTCCCAGAAGGTAGGTGGCAAGGGTGGACAGAACATACTCGGCCACGATGCCGGCGCAGCCGGTCGCAAAGAGGGAAATTTTCAGAAAAACGCCCAGTCGGGATGCAGGCGGTTGATTTTTGTTGCCGTTCACGACCGGCTCTACACGCACCAGGAGATGATAAACGCAGCGGCAATGTAGGCGAACGCCTCGATGTAAGCAGCGCCCACATTGGGCGTCTCCTGTGCTGCGATCTCATCGGTGAGTTTCACGGTGGGCAGCAGGATCTTGTCTGTGAGAAACCGCACGATGGGCAGCATGATCAACCCAAACAAAGAGATGATCAGGTAGGTGAGCAAATCATCGGCCCAGGAGTCAAAATCACCTTCGGCAGCCAGTCCCACCACCAGGCCCATGGCCGTGAGCGCTCCGGCAAAGCTCACCCCGGCGGCCACATTGTCCTTTTCGATTTCCCCATGAATGTCAAATGGCGTGATGAGATTATACATCTTTGCCGCCAGCACCAACAATAGCTGCCCGATGGCCCAGAAGGCAACGGCGGTCCACACGTTTCCGCCCTGGCCGGATATGGCACCGAAAATGATGGCGCCTGAGGCAATGCTCACCCCGCAACTAACAGCACCGGTTCCCTGATTTTTATCCCGGATCAGCTCGTCTGTGACCCGAAACCGGTACAAAATCATCTTGTCACACCAGATCCACGAAAGGTTCAATAAAATAATGCCCAAACTACCATAGATGGACAGATCCAGCAGGTCGTCGATGATCCCCTGACTCGGGCCGGTCACCGCCCCCCCGAGGCATAACACCAACCCCAGGTAATAACCGGTAATGGCCAGTGCAACGGCGGGATTGTCCTTTTCCACCAGTTGCTCGGTCAGATTGTATTCCCGGTGAATCAGGTTGTGGACGACCTTACCGATCCAGAAGAAAATAAAAAAGGCCGCAATCAGAATCAGACTCGATAATAGTTGGTCAAGAATCATATCTTCACTTTCCAAACCCGGCGGATCGTCCCCGGTACCCGGTTCGGGTGCGTCCGATTCGGTTCGACACGCGCTTTTTAAACTGGGAGCCGGAGGACTGCTGGCGCGCCATTTTCCGGGCATAAAAATTGGGTTTCTGTTTCTTCACAATGGAGCCGGTTGACCCGTACTGGTTATTTCGCCCGAAATAGGTCCGATTTCGGCTTCGGTACGAGCGGTAGTTGTTATAGTCATTGCGATACACGGGACGATACCAGCCGCCCAAAAAATGGCTGATCAGGGCATATTTTCCATAAAACTCCCAAAACGAATTCCCGCGGCGGTCCTCGCGCCACTGCCCGTAGCGCGAATCACCCACGTAGGCATACCCAGGTGGGGTGGTACCCGCCACCGCCTCGCCATCCTTTTTACTATAGAGGCTCATGCCCAGATGGGGTCCGTGGGCTTTGTAAAATTTTTCGGATACATCCATCCAGTCTGTGGTGGTGGCATCCTCCGGCTCGACCACCCGAAATTTATGGTGATAGGCACGGATAAAATTACCGGATGTTCGCATATCCTCTAAAATAATGGAATAGGTGGGGACATCCGTCATTCGGGCTTTGATTGTTTCAAGGGGAGATCCAACGGGCGCTTTGCCGCAACCTGCAAAACACAGGCATGCGGCCAGCAGCATAAAGATGCCCCCTCTGGGCGATCTGAGAACATTGCGTCGGGTCATGAATGTATCCTGTCTGCTCCGTTGAATGGTGATGGCTGGAACGAATCAACTGTTTTTTCGCTGCAATTTACCAAAGACATCCGGCAGAGTCAATCGAAGATAAGGGGGACGTTCATGCATACATGCATAACTCTCGAGTTATGCATGTATGCATGAACGTCCCCCTTTTATTTTTCTTGACAAATGGTCAAACAAACATATATTTCGTGAAGTTATAAATACGTGTTCGGAGGTAACAGCCATGCCGGTATATGAGTTTCAATGTTCCAAAGACGGTCATATTATTGAAGAATTTGTAAAAATGGGCACCAAGGAAGTGCCATGCCCGAAATGCAAGGGAAAAGCCACCAAGATCATCTCGTCGTGCACGTTCAACCTGAAAGGTGGCGGTTGGTACGCGGACGGATATTCGTCCAAGAAATAGCTTTTCTGGTATTTTAGCATAAAATAGACATTTCCCATTATAAAAGGCGCCTCCCGGATTTCCCCCGGAAGGCGCCTTTTTTTTGTAAACCTTTTC
>JAFDDL010000247.1 GCA_019310865.1 Deltaproteobacteria bacterium
TTGTTAGCCCATTCCGACCAATTAGGGCACTCATTTGTGATAAATTTTTTCATTTCCTTTTTGTCTTTGATATTATTACGTCTTTTTTTCCATTCATCTAAAAGATATCCAAAACATTCACCTGGAACATCAGTGGCCCAATCTTTGAATTCCGACCCAGAGTCTTCTTCGTATTGATATATTCCTTTTAAAATTCCCATACAGTAGAGTTTGGATTCTTGATGCATTTTCAAATCAAACAATCTATACAGCTCTTGAAGGAATGGCTCTAACGCTTCTTCGAACAATTCTACGGCCATATCCTCTGGTGAAGTATAGCCATCTGTTCTAGGGCCTGCACGATCCCACAATTCATGAACATCAATCCCATCCAATGAACCAAAAACATCATTACAAACCGCTTCAACATCAACATTTCTGAATAAATCTTCAGCTAATTCGATAATTCTCTTTTTTAGTTTTTTATCGGTTTTGGAGATTTGCTTAAGAATTTCTAAAGCCTCACCTGGTGATATCTTATTAAAAATATCGTCTTTCATAATTTTCTAATTCTTTATGGAACCGAACGTTACTAACGCAGCCGCGCGGCTTTTTGCGTCGGCTGCATTAGCCTTGTTCGGCCCTTTCAATTATGCCTTATGAATGATTTCTTTCAAATCCTCATCAAGAAGTTCCCAAAGATGAGGATGGCTTTGCTACCAAGCGGGCAATATCACCGAGATCTATAAGTTTTTTACTTTGCCTTCTTTCCGTATCTCGCCAAGCTTTGCCTTTTCCCTGCAAAGTGTCCTCTAAAGACGCAACTCGCATAAGAATTCCGTGGATGTCTGCCGGAACGGAACGACTGGGGAAATCTTTATAGAAATATTCCGTACTCAATTGAATACTCACCTTAGAATGGCCGTGAAAATTAATAGACCATTGAAAACGTTCCGATTTGAATCCCGCATCCTCAAGTAATTTCGTCGCAAGTTCCACAGATTCCGCAGCGACTACGAAATCAACGTCTTGTGTGACCATGGGTTCATCAGCCCAATGATTCACCGCTACTCCTCCGATTGCGCACCATGAAAGGTCTGCCCGCTCTAAACAATCAACCATGCGCATAACATCGTCTGTACCACCTGCAGTCTGCCAGTCATAAAATTTCTTTGGAGTCATGTTTTGATCCTTAAAGTTGTTTTCTTCGTGCCGAACGTGGAGCTGTGGGGCCGGGAAGTGCAACCCCAAAGCAGGTTTAAAAGGTACGAAACTATTGCCAGCCAGGGCGTTGAAAAAAGCCTCGGCTTTTCCCGGTCCCACACCAGCGATTGGTTCCAGCGATTCGTTATATTCCGACATAGATAAATGATAACTAATTTAGATTGATGTGTAAATATTTCTTTGTCTCATCGAACAATTATTATTAACAAAAATATGTTAAATATGGGTTATTGTTTAGGCTTCAGCCAATTGATCCCCCAGATCCAGGATATTAGGCCGTTCCAGATGCAAACTTTCAATGAATAATGATTTGTCGTTTTTCAGGTTTTTATAATCAAAGGCAACAATATCCGTGACCAGGCCTTTGGCCGTGGTATTTCCAACATTGGTGGCAGTCACAATGGTTTCTGCAATCGACTTGCTTTCATCCAACGCCCAGGCGTCTGCACCGGCATATCCCGAAAGCCCCACCAGAAAAATGGCAAATGTAAAAAGGTACGTATCCCCAGGGCGCCGGTGACCCGATTGTCATGTATCGTCAGATCGAGTCGGCTTTCGGGCGGCTATGGAAATGGGGAGGGACTTAAGATGCTTGACAAATACATCCCCGACGCGTTCCCTCTCGGAAAAGCCCTTGTATACGGCGGCAAGCGGTACGAAGTCCGAGAAGGCATCCAAATATTAACCATTCACCACATCCATGATTTTTTGGACGGTATATAGCCAAAGGTTAATCGACAGGCTGGAAAATGCGGTATGAAAATCCTTGTCGATGAGAATATTCCAGCAACAACGGTAACTGAGTTGCGTGAACCGGGCTTGGGCCGCGAAGACGGTGAGTGCCTGTTTCCCGGTCAGAAAAATGCAGGAATTCTGCCAACGGAGATGAGAAGGGATTTTCAAACACCTCTAAACTATATCGCCGTTAATAATTCCGGACAAATGTAAAAGTTGATTCCATCGACCTCATATTGTCGCATGCTGAATCCATACGCTTCAATTATGCTATGACCGACTTCACCTGCATTGACCTTTTTAACTGCCCCGAGCACCTTGTTCAGACAGTCTGTATCGACAAGCTGATTTCCATGGGTATTGTAATGAAACCTCCTCGGCAAAGCTTCCAGTTTCTCCAAGTCCTTTTCATACAGTACCGGATCCCTGACAAGGTTCCATTCCGGATGAACGCTGTCGCCCGTGAAAATTAGCCGGTTGTCTGCATCATAGAGACAGACGGAGTCTTCCGTATGTCCCAGGGTTCTTATAACCCTGAATTGCCTGTTGCCCAGATCGATCACTTCACCGTCACCGATAACATCGATTTTCTCACCCGGCAATGGCGGGATGAAAAATTCCTTTGGATCGTATCCCTCGGGAGGATCCGGGGGCGGCGTTAGCTCGGCCATGTAGTCCGAAAAAACCCCTTTTCGAATCCCCGCTTTCAACTTGTTCTTCCCATATCCGTTGTTGAGCAAATACACCTTTTCAAATTCCGCACTCCCGCCTATATGATCCAGGTGTGAATGACTGAGAACCACCATGACATCATGCGCCGGAAGATTCTCAAAGCGCATCAATTCATCAAGCGCACATCTTATACTGGCGATTCCCATCCCCGTATCGTAGAGAATGTCTTTTTCGGTGCCTGTAATCAAAAAGGAATTCACTTGTTCCCGGTGTCCCGGTTCGAAAAAAGCATAAACATTGTTCGGCAGTTTCACAACTTCAAACCAAGCCTCACTTGTTGGGATTCTCTTTGCTTCCTTAAGATAGTTATTCTTCATAAGCACACTCCGGTTCGCATTTTTCCCGTTTGGAACGGGACTCGATTCGCTGTTTGATAATCTGCATTTCTTGATTCGCGTTGAACCCCATTCGTTTAAGCTCTGAAAACAGAGGTACTATTAATGTTCAATTTTTTCTATCAGTCTTTGCCATTTCATTATTTCATTTCGATACGGGGGGAGGGGATCAAGCTCGCCAATCAGGTTCAATGTAGTGGTTCACAAAATGCGTGTCAAGCGGATTGGTTAGATTATACAAATATAGATTTTAATACCCCATCAAGGATGGTTGAAATCCCAAGCCGTCTGGCCCAGGATAAGGAGAAGGAGCTTTTAAATTCTGAAATGCATCTGATCACAATATCGGGATTTCTGGGCGCAGGCAAAACCACCCTGATTCTCAATCTGGCCGAGGCCATCACGGCCAGGGGGGTGCGCGTCGCCATTCTTGTCAATGAGATCGGCATTGATGACCAATTCATGGAAGCGAACGACCTCAACGTCAGACAATTGCTGAACGGTTGTATTTGCTGTTCGCTTGACCCCACATCCCACATCCCGACCCTTGCCCCACATCTGCCCCACATATGGCGCCTTGCCCTCTTCATTTTTTCATAATGAGATTTTTCTTGAATATGTGCTAATATTTTGTTATCAGGAGATGATAACAAAAAAATAAAAAATTGAACCGGTTGATAAGTGGCTGCTAGAAGACCAAGACTATATTCTGAGCTTGATCAGCTTCTGGATCTCGATGGTGAAATTTTCCCCATGGATAACGGTTATTGGACAAAAATCGAGGCAAAAATAGTCGAACCCAATATACACATTCCTCATGGTATCAAATATTCATTAACACTTCATGAGCGTTACAATAACAGAGTCTTGGGTTATGACAATTCGCATGGCATTAAATCAAAGAAAAAAAGAATCAGAGCAAAACGGGCGGAGTGGGACCATCGGCATGGGAGGAACACAACAGAGTTATATAAATTCAACACTCCCGGACAACTATTAGAAGATTTCTGGAGAGACGTAATAAGAATTACCGATAAACAGTAGAGGCCACACCATGACTACAAAGGTATTGAAGGTTGGCATAATGCCCCGTGAAGAATACATGAGAAGAACTATAGCTATCGCAAGGGGGGAATACAAACCTCGAAGGTACGAACCGAAAATATGGTTCGAATCTATTAAGTCATTGTCTCAAGTATTGAGTTATGAGAACCAAGAGTTATTGAAAATTATATTTAACCATAAACCTTGTTCTATAACGGAACTCGGAGCGTTATCAAAAAGAAAAAAATCAAATCTGTCCAGGACACTTAAGACATTAGAAAAGTATGGAATTGTTGAACTATCAAAGGTTAAAGGTAAAATTGTACCTAGAGTTAAAGCAACAGATTTCAGGGTTGAATTTGGTCTTCACTATAGCGCTCCAGTCTCTTATAAGTATAGTGAACAGTCCACCGGAGTGTGTGAGGCAGATCACAATCTGACCTTTGAGTAACAAAGGACAGCCTCTATCTGCAAAAGAAAAAAATGGATTCTGTGCCTGGATGAATTTCCCTATCTGGTTGCCTCGGATCCATCTTTGCCAAGTGTATTACAACGCTGGTTGGATCACAAGAAGTCCGTCACTTTCACTCGACCTCGGGATTCCTGTTCCTGGAATTCCACGACACTTCTCAATGCACCGAATGAACCTTAAAGCGTATCCCTTCCTGCTTTTGAAGATAAGCAATGATTTCAAAAATATTTCGAGCTTGCGGATTTCCCTTCGGGCCAAACATGCGCATAAGGCTTTTAGGAGATTTAGCGGTGACCGTACCAAGAGCATCAAAACCGATTGTGGCGTTAATATAGTCGCGTAAGATTGCCTTCCCGGTGTCTATGTCACCGATCAAAAGGCATTCAATCCCTTCTTTAAGTAGTTCTTCCCGAAAAGCCGGATCGCGTGCAATCCGATTCTTAATAGTGTCTTTAAAATCCCTGGTGAGTCCCATTTTCACCCCTCCTGACGTTTTCGTCTTTTGTATTCTTTCCAAAGCGCCTTAGCGGCCTCTATATCATTCTGCTGGCGTTTCTTCGTACCGCCACCAAGCAAGATCACAATGCTATCGCCATCTCGGCCAAAATAAATTCGGTATCCGGGTCCGAAATCAATTCGGCATTCTAGAACGCCTCTTCCAATACCTTTGGTATTCGAAAAGTTGCCTTGCTCCATCCGCACTAAGGCAGTTACAACCCTGGCGGCAGTCGGCGCATTCAAGCGATTGAACCATTTGGCATAAGGGCTTTGATCTTTGGAATCGATATATTCATTGATTGTGATCATCGTTTATGTACGCAAGTAACACATATGTTACTACTGGTCAATAACATATTTCGTCTTCCTGGTCCACCAACTGAACCACCGGAACATTGAGCATTCTTTGAAATTTCAGAAGGCTCTTGTCAGGCGTTTTTTCCGACTTTTTCACTTCAATGAGGAGGAATGGCTCACGCTTTCGGATAATGAGAAAGTCGACCCCCTGTCATTATAAAAATACCTTGAAAATTGATGATGGCATCACTATAATTACAGAAGTTTGCCTTGTTCAGTTTTTCATTTAATTATGGAGGCATCGTGATTAAGTATCATGAAAGGATGTTGACAGACAGGCTCCACAGGCTCTTTTCCGTTTTTCCGGTGGTTGTCATCTCCGGGGCTCGTCAAGTGGGAAAAAGCACCTTGCTCGCCAACACGCTGGGCAGAAAGATGGATACGGTTGTTTTTGATCCGGTTATTGATGTGGAAAATGCGAGGATGGATCCGGAGCTTTTTCTGAACAACCGCCGCCCCCCCATTATACTGGACGAAATTCAATATGCGCCTGAGCTGGTTCCTGCCATCAAACGACGCGTGGACCGTGATCGTTCACCCGCAATTTCGAAATTATCGTAGTATCATTCTTGCGTCTACAACCGACACGCCATCCTCGAATGCAAACACGGGATTCAGATCGATCTCCCCTATTTGCGGATTCTCGATGGCAAGTGCCG
>JAFDDL010000248.1 GCA_019310865.1 Deltaproteobacteria bacterium
CTTTGCCGCCAGTGCCATGGGCAAGGTTCCCCGGACTGGTTTGACCCGGCCATCCAGTGAAAGTTCTCCCATAATGCTCAAGCCGATGACTGTTTCGGGAATGATCCCGCCGGCGCTCAATATTCCCAGGGCAATGGGCAGATCGAAGCCGGTACCCTCTTTGCGGATGCTTGCAGGCGCAAGGTTGACGGTGATTCGGTTGCTGGGAAAGGTATAACCGGAATTCTGTAAGGCGGATTTGACGCGCTCTTTGCTTTCCCGTACAGCGGCCTCGGGAAGGCCAACGGTGGTGAAAGAAGGCAGACCATTTGCGATATCCACCTCCACTTCGATTAAATGTGCATCAATGCCGATAATAGAGCTGCTGGTGATCTTTGAGATCACAATACCCCCGGTTTGCAGAAAAACCTGAATCTTGCACGAGCTGGAGACTTATATAATGTTCATGCAAGATTCAGGTAAAAACTTGCAATTCATATCAGTTGGTTGTATAGGAAACGCTCACATGGATTGTCAAATAGATTCATGGTTGTAGACTTCTTTTTTTTTGGTGTATGACGATAACAGCCTATGTTTCACTATTTACAACGAACAGTTGCAAAACCGGTTCACTGCACGGGTATCGGCATGCATTCCGGCAAGACGGTCGATTTGATTATCGCCCCGGCTCCGGGCAACCACGGCATTAAATTTTCCAGGACCGATCTCCCTGAGAGCCCAAGCGTAACGGCACACTTTCACAATGTTGTCGATACAAGCTTGGCCACGGTCATTGGCCATAACGGCTTTATTATTTCGACCATTGAGCATTTGATGGCTTGCTTTGCGGCATTTGGCATCGACAATGCGGCCGTTTCACTTAATTCCTACGAAATGCCGATTATGGATGGCAGCGCCGCGCCGTTCGTGGACTTGATTAAGACGGCCGGCATTGTGGACCAAGATAAGCCGCGTTGCTATTTTGTCGTCACCGAGGCCATTGAATTGGAACAGAACGAAAAATTCATCGGTCTCTATCCGGCCCCGCAATTTGAAATTACATACTCCATTGATTACGATCATCCGTTGATCGGGCATCAAACCTGCTCCCTGTCATTTTCGGAACCGGTGTTTGAAACTGATGTGTCCCGAGCCAGATCCTTTGGCTTCATACATGAATATGAACAGTTGAAACAGCTTGGATTTTCCAAGGGCGCATCTTTGGAAAATGTTGTGGTGCTCGATACGGATCAAGTAATGAATCCGGACGGTTTGCGATATCCTGATGAAATGGTTCGGCATAAGATGCTGGACTGTATTGGTGATTTTTCGCTGCTTGGCATGCCGATTCTTGGGAAAATCGTTGCGAGAAAATCCGGTCACGCGTTTCATTATGAATTTTTAAAGAAATTTTTCTCCAATAAAAATGCGTGGGAAACCCAAGTCCTGACGCAATGTCCTTATGAATCCGCTTCCGAGTTAAAATCTCTTGCCATTTGAACGGCGATCCGATATAGATCCGGCTTATTTTAAATTGTTGTCCTGAAATTATAAACCCTAACATTACAAACTGGTAACTTTTCTTATCATGTTTTTTATGCAATTTTAGGGTAAACCCTGTGTTAAAGGCGAATATCAAAACACGACGACATTGATATGAAACCGGTGCTGAATTGGAAAATATTATGCGTTGCGTTGGCAGCGCTTCTTTTATTTCAACCGCTGAGTATTGCGGATGAAGCACAGCTGAGCAATATTGTTGTCACCAACAATCGTGATGACCTGCTGCTGTACGTAAATGCCTCGGGCGCGTTCAAGGAAAAGACAAAAAAAGCCATCTTAAGCGGCGTTCCGACCACCTTCTCTTATTACATTATGCTCAATTCCTCCCGCAGCTATTGGTTAAACAAAAAAATAGTCGATATAAAGGTCACGCATTCCATCGAATATGATAATTTGAAAAAAGAGTTTCGTGTGATCCGCTCTTGGGACGCCGGGGGACCGGCTGTGACCCGCTCATTTGAGGAAGCCCAACAGTTGATGGTGCAGATCGACAGTTTGAAAATCGCGTCCCTCGATCGACTGGAAAAGGGCCGACGTTATCAGATAAGGGCCAAAGCCGAACTGAGCAAATTCACCCTGCCGCTTCACCTGCATCGAATCTTTTTTTTCTTGGCCTATTGGGATTATGAAACCGATTGGTATACCATCGATTTCACTTTCTGATGGTGGGTGGAGAATGGATCCCACCATTATCACCGAATAATCACGATGCACCGATGATGAATCGAAACAACAGGAAACGATCCCCATCCTTTTTTACAGATGAGGACCGCCGACGGCAAAAAAGAGAAGGGGTGATGATCCTCGGCATCATTGCCGCCGTTGCAATCCTGACCTATGTGGAGCATCGCGTGGTCCATTTCGGGGCCGATATCCCCGTCTCAAACGCCATTCTCATGTTTATCCTGATCAATATTAGTCTGCTGTTGCTGGTTCTATTGATTTTTCTTGTTTTCAGAAACCTTGTAAAGCTGCTGTACGATCGAAGACGCAAGGTCATGGGATTTCAATTGCGCACCCGTCTGGCCATGGCCTTTGTCATGCTCACTCTGTTACCCACGACGGTGCTGTTTTTCTTTTCCATGAGTTTTATCACCATCAGTATTAAATTCTGGTTTGATGTGAATGTGGAGGCGGCACTTGAACATTCGCTGGACATTGGACAACAGGTGTATGCGAAAATAGAAGATACCAACCGGTTTTGCTTAGAGAAAATCTCCGTCGACATAATCGATCAGGAGCTGTTGGGCCCGGACAAGCAACTGGCACTCAGTCATTTTATTCAGAATGCTGTGACAGCAAATCGGCTGCAGGCTGTTGAGATCTATTCTGATAGTTTCCATCGAACCGCCCTTGCTGTCTCCCCGGAGCGCAGTGGGCTTGCGCCAAAGGCAATCTCGGCGGATCATTTTCAGAAAGTCGCGTCGCCTCGACATTTTGTGACCCTGTTTCAAAGCAGCACCGCAGGAGAGTTGGTGCGCAGCATTGCCACACTTCCCTTTGGGATTGATCGGATGGCGGCTGATGGTTTTGTGGTCGTCACGGATATGATTGCGGGAAATCTCGAAAATGACCTGGCCGTGATTTCACGCGGCGTTCAAGGCTACCGGCAGATGAAAATGATAAAAGGCCCCTATCAGCTCACCTATTACATTGCCCTTTCGATTGTGGCGTTGTTGGTGGTATTTTGTGCAGTCTGGTTCGGGTTTTATCTGGCGAAAACCATCAGTATTCCCATTCAGGAACTTGCCGAGGGAACCCGCAGAGTGGCCGGCGGTGACCTGGATGTTACCATCGATCTGGTGGCAGGAGATGAAATCGGTCTTTTGGTGAACTCCTTTAACAAGATGACCCAGGATCTTCGCGAAAGCCGGGACCAACTGGAACGTTCGGCACGGATGCTGCGGTTGCAGAATGTGGAAATCGAAGAACGAAGACAGTTCATGGAGGTTGTCCTAAAACATGTATCCGCGGGGGTGATCACACTCGATTCCAACGGATGCATCACCACCATGAGCCAGTCGGCCGAAAAGATGCTGAATCTACAGGCTGAAGCACTTTTAAATAAAAAATATCTAGATTTGCTTGATGGACAGCAGCTGCAATTTGCCAAAGACATTCAAGCGGACCTGGATCGCACCAAGAACGGATTCATCGAAAGACCCGTGCGTGTCACCATCAACGAAAGACTCAGAAGCTTTCTTTTACATATCAATTCATTGACCGACGAGGCGAAAAACCCGCTTGGTTCGGTAATTGTGTTCGATGATCTTACCGAGATTGAAAAAGCACAGCGCATTGCCGCCTGGCGGGAAGTTGCCCGTCGCATTGCCCACGAAGTGAAAAATCCCCTGACCCCGATTACCCTGTCGGCCCAGCGGTTGAAACGAAAGTATGCACATCAGATTGACGAACCGGTTTTTACCGAGTGCGTTCAAATGATTATCGATCATGTGGGGCTCATTCGCAACCTTGTCAACGAGTTCTCCGCATATGCAAAATTTCCGTCTGTAAACCCCAAAGCGAGCGCCTTGGCGCCCGTTATTTTGGAAACCGTGTCACTGTATCGTGAGGGACACCCATCCGTTGTTTTTAACGTTCAAATTCCCGATGATTTACCGGAATTGAGTTTGGATCATCAGCAGATGAAACAGGCCATGATTAATCTGGTGGACAATGCCATCAGCGCAATCAAATCCGATGGAAGCATCGAGATTACCGTTACCCACGATCCTATTTTGAAACTGATTCGAATCGAGGTTGCGGACAACGGCCCCGGTATTTCGGACGAGGAGAAGATCAGGCTTTTTGAGCCGTATTTTTCGACCAAGCAGTCGGGCATGGGGCTTGGCCTGACCATTGTTAATTCCATTGTGGCCGATCATTTCGGTATGATTCAGGTTCAGGACAATTATCCCCGTGGTGCAAAATTTGTGATTGAGCTGCCGAGCTATGATGTCGGTGTTCAAAGTTGAAAGGTTTGGAATATGTTACCATCCGTATTGATTGTTGACGATGAGGCCTCCATCCGCCAGTCTCTCAGCGGTATTCTTGCCGATGAGGGCTTTGATGTCATTACCGCTGCCAATGGATATGAGGCCTTAAAAATCGTCGAGTCGGATTCACCGGATATCGTATTGCTGGATATCTGGATGCAGGGGATAGACGGGATCGAAACATTGAAAGCTATTAAAAAGGATAACCCGTTTATTCCCGTGATTTTGATTTCCGGACACGGCAATATCGAAATGGCCGTAAAGGCCACAAAAATGGGGGCCTTCGACCTCATTGAAAAACCGCTTTCCATTGATAAAGTGATTCTGACCATCAACCATGCGCTCAACGTCAAGCGCCTTGAGGAGGAAAACCGGTATCTTCGGAAAAAGACCATTGAAAAACATTCCATTACCGGTACCAGCCCCCTGATCCAGGATCTCAAAAAGCAGATTACCCAGGCGGCGCCCACAGATGCATGGATATTGATCGTCGGGGAAAATGGGACCGGCAAAGAGCTAGTGGCTCGGACGATCCACAACCTGAGTGATAGAGCGGATCAGGTCCTGGTGGATGTGAACTGTGCGGCGATTCCCGATTCGCTGATAGAAAGCGAATTGTTTGGTCATGAGAAGGGTACCCTGTCGGACACGTCGGGAAAAAAACGGGGTAAATTTGAGATTGCCAATAATGGGACCCTGTTTTTTGACGAAATTGCGGATATGAACCTGTCAACCCAGGCAAAAATTCTTCGGGTGCTTCAAGAGCAACAGTTCCAAAGACTCGGCGGAACCCGAACCATTCAGGTCGATCTAAGAGTGATTGCCGCGACCAACAAGGATCTGGAGGCCCAAATCACCCAAGGCGCGTTTCGGGAAGATCTCTATTATCGGCTCAACGTGATACCAATCCATGTACCCCCGCTTCGGGAGCGCAGGGAAGATATTCCCATGCTGGTAGACACGTTTCTGGCTGAGTTCGCCCAACAGAACCGGAGCAAGCCGAAGCAGATCAGTAAAAATGCCCTGGATTATTTGTTGGCCTATCAATGGCCCGGCAATGTTCGGGAGCTTCGCAACCTCATTGAAAGGCTTTCAATTATGGGCGATAAGGACGAGATTAGCAATTCGGACATACCTGCGCCATACAATCCGGACAATGCGGGCGGTTACCGGAATTGTCAGCCGGATCTTTTTGAGTTAGACAACCTTAAGACGGCCCGGAAAGCTTTTGAGGACGCCTTTATTCTCCAAAAGTTCGCAGCCCACGACAATGATATTGACCGGACATCGGCGATCGTCGGCTTGTCACAGGAAACCCTTCGTAAGAAACTCAAGCAGCTGAAATCGGATATCCCTTGATGACCGGATTATGAAACAGAGGCCTATGTGCATACGGGTGATCGGTGGCGAGCTTCGGGGGAAAAAGCTTTTTTCGGTTAAAGGTGTTCAGACTCGGCCAACGTCTGGTCGGG
>JAFDDL010000249.1 GCA_019310865.1 Deltaproteobacteria bacterium
AAATAAATATTTCCAAAAATACCGATCTTTTATAACGGAAACCAGGGTGGCCGAAATATCGGAGATGGTCTTTTTCAGCGTCCGGACCGTTATCTCGGTAAGGGTCCCTGTTTGTTTAGCCGGCAATGACACGCGAATGCCTTCGGGCCCCAGCTCGACACCATCCCTCACCAGGCAAAGGAGCATAAGGCAGAGAACGCCCACCACCAACGCAAGAAAAAATATCATCTGATAGGTTGACAGATGGCCGATCACGGGAAGAGTTGCGCCGGCATATTCCCCAAAAAATTCTCTAGCCTTGTCAAACCCCCATACTCCCAAGGCCACTGACGGGCGTGGTATATCTTTTGTAAACAATGAGTCCCGCAGGCTCAAGAAGGGCATATCCAATCGCAAACGGTAAGAAAACGAGTATCATAACAATAAGCGGAGTGGTAATCCAAGGCATGAAGATACGCGATATGACGATTAAAATGAAACTTAAAAGAAGCGATTTCTTTATACCAATGGCGTCAATAAATGGGCCCGCAACGAGTCCAACAATCGCCGTCAGCACAGAAAAGATACCGACATACACGCCGGCCTCAACGTCTCCAAGACCGCAGTCCACAGAAAGCCATAGTACAAGGGAAAAGGAGATGGCATAGTATGCCGTTCCCTCTAACAATCTGATGCCCGTTATTATCCAAAGTTCTCTGGGTGACGTCCGTAATTCTTTGGCGTAGGACCACAAGATGTAGATTAAGGCGATACCAAATACAACGCAAATGCCGACGACGATAAGATCTATCATACCAATTTTACCAATATTTGGCTTATATTCTGGTGGAAACTATTTGCAATATTATCTATTGTTATACAAATTGTCAAGAAAATAATTAACAATATTTTTCACAACTATAATTTATAGTTATTATTCATGTTATCAGTATGTTATAGCTATTTTTTGGGGGATGTTTCAGCCGAGGCCGGAGAGGTGTTGTTAGCGGCGGCATAAGTCTTGGGGGGTCCCCTTACATCCACGCTGATCTGAATTGCCCTGAATAAAAGGTTATATCGATAGTGTTGTAATAGTATCGTTTCGGTAATTGGATTCCCATTGTTAAGAAATCCTTGACATGGATGTGGGGATTGATAAAAATACCTAAGGATAATAATAAGTGTAGGTAATTTTATCAATGGCAGCGAAAAAAGTCATACTACAGGGAACCCGATTTGATAAAGCTGTTGAAATTTTCAGCAAGTTTGGCGGAATGCTTCGTACGGCGCAAGCCCTTCGTAAAGGAATCCACCCCAGCACCTTCTATGCATTGCGAGATTCCGGAACGTTGGAAGTGGTGAGCCGAGGCGTGTATCGCCTTGCTGACAGCGAACCATTGGGAAATCCTGACCTGGTGACCGTAGCAACCCGGATTCATAGTGGTGTCATCTGCCTTATTTCAGCGCTGGCGTTTCACGATATCACAACACAAATACCCCATGAGGTCCATGTGGCACTACCGCGCGGTGCGGAAGAACCTCGGTTGGACTATCCACCGATCAGAACATACCGGTTCACCGGTAAGGCGTTTACCGCAGGCACAGTGGTTCATAAAATCGATGGTGTTGATGTATGCATTTACAGTCCGGAAAAAACACTCGCCGACTGCTTTAAATTCCGCAACAACTTGAATAAGCCCTCTAGTTTCGCAAGACAAAATCCATAGATTTCCAAAAAAGGACATTTTGATGATAAGAAAAAGTCTGCTAACCGCCGTAAAAAAAACAATCTACGAAATTGAACCCAGCGCTGTGATTGTTTTATTTGGCTCACAATCACGCGGAGATTATGAGCATGAGTCGGACTGGGATTTCCTCATCCTTGTTGACGGCCTTGTCGATGAGGATCGCATTGATAGGATAAGACATCGATTATATGAACTTGAATGGGAAACAGGAGAGGTGATCTCTTCTATCGTTAGAAATCGTGAGCAATGGGACAGTTACCCGAACACATCGTCACCATTTTATAATAACATACGACGGGAAGGTAAAGCATTGTGAGGCAAGAATGGAATAAGGAGCTAATTGCATACCGGCTACATAGAGCACATGAAACCTTAATTGACGCTGAAATTCTCTTAAAATCAGAACGTTGGAACACTTGCGTTAATCGTCTGTATTATGCATGCTTTTACGCTGTCTCGGCGCTACTCTCAACTAAAGGGCTTTCATCTTCAAAGCACTCAGGGATCCGCAGCCTTTTTAACCGGAATTTTGTAAAAACCGGTCTTGTTTCTAGAGGTCTGGCAACCATATATAACGATCTTTTTGAAAGACGCCAAGAAAGCGATTACGCGGATTTTGTAGACTTTATAGAAGCCCAGGTTATGCCGTGGTATTCTAAAGCGGAACTGTGCCTATTCCGTTCAAATCGTCCACCCGTTCCGAACCATTCCGTCCATCCGTTCCGAAGGTAATCGTCCAGTCATTCCGAAGTTAACCGTCCAGTTTTTCGGAACTTAGCGGCGCTGTTATTTTACATTGTCAGAGTTGCCCTTTTTAGTCAATGGAGTTACGTCCTAAAGCAATACCAACCTTAATAACTCAGCCATTATCATTTTCTTTTCCCTGGATTCGATGAATGCTTTATATTCAGAGTAGAATGGCTCTTTAATCCGGTTTCAATCCAATGTTTCAAGTTAATTTTCTTGAATGCTTCTCCTGGATCCTTGCCATATTTTTCAGGAACAGGCCAACCAATGGCATTGGGAAGCTCACTGATCAGTCGGGATGTTTTTTCCTTACCGCTTTGGTCATTATCCAGGCTAACGAGAATAATCGGCGTGTTTTCAGAAAGGTAGCGGATCATAGCCGGGCTAAATTTCATTGCGGTAGTTCCCATACCTAAAACTCCTATATGCTCTGCTGCCTCTTGAGCAATCAGGATCGCGTCTAACTCTGATTCCAGGATCATTAGTGGCTTAGCGGCAGCCACCCCTATGGGATAAGGTGAGTCAGCATTGCTTCCTTTACTGATTCGGTACCGTTGCTGTCCAGGATTAAAGGTATCAATACGAAATCTGATTCTGATCAGATGGCTTTTACTATCATAACAGGGAATAAGCAGTTTGGAAGGCATATGTCTTTTTTCAGGCAACCAACCCAAACGATATTGTATGATCGTACCAAGGTCAAGGCCTCGTTGATGAACAAGATATGCAATCCTTTCCTTTCCATTAGGCCCCAAAAGGTAAGACCGGCCGACTTGGATTAGTTTTTCAGCGTCACGCTGCCATTTTTTTGTCCGCCACTTTTCTGGTTTCTTTATCGGGCCAGGGCGATGGAGATTTTGCCGGTTAAGATGCTGGGATGCGGTGTTTTGAACGATTGCTGTCTCTGATAATATGGCCACCGCTTCAGGGAAACCCATGCCACAATGACGTTGGAGGTACTGAATGCCGTCTCCCACTTCCCCATTGCGTGCCCACCATTTATATAGCCATATTCCATCTTGCAAAAATAGCTTCAGGCTGTCATGCGCTCTTAAGTGATAATCCTTGCCACAGGAAACTAGCTCAATTCCTAATCCCTTAAGAATGCATGGCAGATCTGCACGTTTAGCCATTTGAATCTGTTGTGTCGGTATCATTTTTTTCCTCCTGGTTTTTGGGAGCTTTAGCACGTAATTTTCTCATAGATTCTCCTTTGAGATTGATTTTGTGTGCATTGTGTATTAGCCGGTCAAGGATGGCATCGGCAATCGTCGGATCCCGGATATTGTCATGCCAGTTTTCGATGGGCAGCTGTGTGGCAACGATGGTGGAAGAAAGTGAGTGTCTGTCTTCAATCACTTCTAAAAGGTCCCGACGTTCCGCAGCGTTCATGGGAGCAAGGCCGAGGTCATCGAGGACCAGAACTCTTGTTTTAGTTAGTTTTTTCATGAGCTTGGGATAACTTCCATCAGCCCTGGCAATGGCAAGTTGCTGAAAGAGATTAGGGATTCTGATATAAAATGCTGAATAACTCATGCGACAAGCCCGATTAGCCAAAGCACAGGTTAGATAGGTTTTTCCGACCCCGGTCGGACCGGTGATAATGATGTTCTGAGCATTTTTAATCCACTCACAGTTAGCCAGGTGCAGGATCACGGACTTGTTGATGCCCCTGGGGGTTTTGAAGTCGATATCCTCGACACAGCCATTGATTTTGAGTTTTGCATTGCTGAGCAGGCGTTTCATACGGCGCTCCTCGGTCCAGCTCCAATGGTAATCAACCAGCAGACCGAAACGCTCCTCGAAGCAAAGCTCGGCCATATTGGGTTGTTGTAACTGATCTTTGAAAGCCTCTGCCATACCGTTTAGTTTCATTGCATAGAGTTTTTCCAGGGTCTGTTCATTAAGCATCATATACCTCCTTTGATTCGTAATAGTGTTTGCCACGGATATTATCGTGAGTAACGGGGGGTGTGTTTTCAGCCGGATCAAATAGAAGCGGTTGCTGATCGAGTCCATTTTTGAGGATCGATTTTACACTCTTATAGGAGAAGCTTTTGATAATCAGAGCACGGCTGCAGGCATTCTCCAATCGCTGTGGGGAGTAGTGTTTTGCCAAGCTCATGATACCCAGGCATGATCTAAAGCCTTGTTCCGGATGAGGTCTGCTGTTCAAGATATGCGTTACAAGCTTTTGAGTATTTGGGCCATTTTCCCCAGCCCATTTGATAATTGCTGAAGGCGTCCACTCAAGATATTTTTGATGAGATTTGGGCATGTGTGCCTTCAGCGTGGTAGATTTGCCTGGGATATAACTTCGTTGATGGCTGGCTGCCCGTTGATTCTTGAATAGGACTTCAACCACAGTGGCGGTCAAGCGCATATCAACCTGCTCTTTTGCCAGTTGATAGGGGACGCTGTAATAGTGGCGGTCGATCTCGATATGATAATCGATATTGACCCTGGCCCTTTTCCATTCAGCATATTCATAGGCCCGTGACGGAAGGGGTTTGAGTGCGGGCTTGTCGATGGTTTCAAACAATTTGCTGCGAGTCGAGTCAAGTTTCTGGAATTTGCGATTGTTGAGTTGCTCGAGTTTTTGGGCAATGAGTTTATTGAGCTCTGCCAAGCTGAAGAAGCTGTGATTTCTCAGCGCTGCCAGTATCCAACGCTCAGAGACAAGCACTGCGGATTCAACCTTGGCCTTATCCTTTGGCTTTCTTACGCGTGCCGGAATTACGGTTGTGTCGTAATGTTCCGCCAGGTCCTGATAAGTCGGGTTGATATCGGGCTCATATCGACAGGGATGGGTCACACCGGATTTGAGGTTATCTGGGACCAGGATTTGAGCAACACCACCGAAGAATTCAAAAGCATGGACATGGGATTTGATCCAGGAGGCTAAATCCTGGGTTAAGGACGCTTCAGCGAAGGTGTAATTACTGGCGCCTAAAGTGGCCACGAATATCTGTGCTTCGGTGATCTCCCCGGTTTTGGGGTCCACTATAGAGACCGTCTGACCGGCATAATCGATGAAAAGTTTCTCTCCGGCTCGGTGCTCCTGTCTTAGGGTTATGTCCAGTTTTTTGACCCACTGCCGATAAAGATTGCAAAACTGGCTGTACTGATACCCATCGGGATTTACCTGTTTGTATTCGTACCAAAGTAGCTGAAGGGTAACACTTTTTTTCTTCATCTCTTGGTACAGATATTCCATATCAGGCATCTGACGATTTGCAGCCACAGGGTTTTGTGTAACCGCAAAAAGCAGATTCTCAAGGGCAGCATCATCCATTCCAGGCTCAAGCGGCCATGAAAGACCAGCCAATTTGGCTCTAAGAAAATAATCCGCTACCGTACTGTGGGAAATAGAGCAGCTGATACCGATTTGACGGTTGCTCAATGAACAGGCCCATTTTAGTCTGAGAATTTCTTTGATTTTTCGCATGGATAATCTCTCCTTTGCCATATATACCTCCTCAATATTTTTTGAGGAAACATACCTTTGGCAAGCTAAATTATCCAGCGCCGCTATGTAATTTTTGCCAACTCCGATGTGGACGGAATCAATCGCAATGGGTGGACGGAATGGTTCGGAATCAGTGGACGGAATCAATCGGAATGGGTGGACGATTTAATTCGGAATCAGTGGACGGAATGCGTCGGAATACGCA
>JAFDDL010000250.1 GCA_019310865.1 Deltaproteobacteria bacterium
TGGTAATTCGAGCTTCTTCGACCGGTATTTCTGGATGAACAGGCCCCGGACGATCAGCTTAACGACGAGCTTTTCTTTTTAAGACTAAGTGTTATACGATTTTTTCTAGAGGCAATACCCATGTTGGACAGATTTCAGGTGGAATTGGATCGTCTAAGGGAAAAAAAGAACTCACCCGGCATGACGGCGGCATTTGCGCTGCCCGATGGCCGGGTGTTCGGGTTTGCTTCCGGGGTGGCGGATAAGGAATCCGGCGAGCCCATGACGCCGGATTCACGGATGCTTTCTGCGAGCATCGGGAAAACTTACGTGGCCGCAACGGCGATTTCGTTGATTCTCGACGGCAAACTCGATCTGGATGATAAAATCGAAAAATGGCTGGGAGATGCGTCCTGGTTCATCCGGCTTCCCAACGCCGCTGATATTACCGTCCGGAACCTGCTCAATCATAGCGGCGGCATCACAGATCATGTGCACAGCGAAGGCTTCGCTCAGGCTGTCGGCGAGTGGAAAACGGAACCGGATTTCGACGTGACGCCCCAGCTTCATTCGAAGATGGTCGAATTCGTCTGTGATCGAGAACCACTGTTTCCCGCGGGCCAGGGGTATCAATATACGGATACCGGCTATTTACTTGTGGGCATGATTATTGAGCGGGCTTCCGGCAGCACTTTTTACCGTGAAGTTCAGCACCGGCTTTTGGATCCCCTGGGTCTTACCCTGACGTCTCCTTCTAACCGACGCGTGCTTCCGGGTATCGTGCCGGGCTATTCAGCGCCCGAAAATCCCTTCGGTTTTCCGGAAAAGGGGATGGTAGACGGCCAGCTTGTGATTCATCCGGGTGTGGAATGGACCGGGGGCGGTTTTGTGGACAACTCCAAGGATCTGGTGCGGTGGGCCCGAGCCCTTTACAGCGGCAAGGCCATGAAAGGCGACTATTTGGATCTTCTGTTTGGATCGCCCAACAAAGTATCGGATGACCCGGTTTGTCATTACAGCCTTGGTGTCGGTATTGAAGAATCGGATTTCGGCAAAGTTTGCGGGCATTCCGGCTGGACGCCCTATTACCGGTCGCGGATGTATTATTACCTCGACCATGGGGTTGCCATCGCGTTTCACACCAACACGGACATCAACGACACGGTCTACGAAATCATCAACGATTTGGGAAAGCTCGTTATTCAAGAATCTATATAGAAGTGGTTTCAAAACGAACGTCCCTCATTTCGGTCTTGGGTGGTGACCATCACCGGTAGCATTCTGCTCGTCTGCTATGAGTAAAAATTAATAAAAAACACAAATATTATCGACGGTACGGGATTACCGCCTTATATGGGGGATATCCGCATTGAAAACGATAAAATTTGTGAAATATGTCTATGTAAATGGAGGTGTTTGCGTTGAAGACGGCAAACTCACCGCTCATCGAAGTGGAAAAGTCTTATAGGTAAAAGGAGAATAACATGTCTGACAAAATCGTCATTACGGCGGCATTGACCGGAGCTGCCACAAGAAAAGAACAAAATCCGGGAATCCCCTATCGGCCGGAAGAATGGGCAACAGAGGTAAAGCGGTGCGAGGACGCCGGTGCAGCGGTAGTCGCCGTGCATTTCCGCGATTACGAGACCGGGGATGCCACTGTGGATGCAACGGTGATGCACGAGACCATGGAGGCGATCCATTCCAACTGCAATTGCCTGGTCAATTTAAGTACCGGCGTCAGCCTCGAATCAACCCTCGAGGAAAAGAAACAGCCTGTAATCCAACACCGCCCTGAAATGGCTTCGCTGAATCCCGGATCGATTAATTTCAACAGCGTTAATTGGGCGACCGGTGAAATCATCAGCGATCATACATACCAGAATCCATACAATGCGTCTCTGGAATTTGGTCGAATCATGAAGGAAAGAAAGATCAAACCCGAAATGGAATGTTTCACCCCGTCGCATATTGAAAATGTACTGTGGATGAGCCGGCATTATAAATTATTCGAGGAGCCGCTTCATTTTGGATTTGTATTCGGCGTGGCCGGCGCCATGCAGTTTAATCTGCCCAACCTCGCCAACTGCGTGAGTCTGATTCCCCATGATGCCACCTGGAACGGGATCGGTGTCGGACCGAATTGCTACAAAGTCTGTGCGGCCGCTGCCGCTCTGGGCGGGCATGTCCGGGTGGGGCTCGAGGACAATATCTGGATTGACAACACCTCCCGGGCGCTTTCAAAAGGCAGCTGGGACCAGGTGGAAAAGGCGGTTGAGATCGCCCGGCAGGTTGGCCGTACACCGGCAACACCGGATCAAGCGCGGAAAATTTTTCACACCCGAAGCAAAGACGAATGAAAAGGAGAGAGATAATGTTTCCGGATTTAAATTCAACATCGGCAAAACTTTTTGAAAGAGCCTGCAAATCATTTCCCGGGGGCAGCACCCGTCACCCGGTCATGTATAAGCCGTATGTGTTGTATGCTGCCAAGGGGGAAGGATGCCGTATTGTTGATGTAGACGGCGTCGAACGGATTGACTTTGTAAATAATTTTTCTTCCCTCATTCATGGGCACGCTCATCCCGGGATCGTGGAAGCGGCAACGAATCAGATTCGTAGTATGACATGTTCAACCATGCCGACGGAAAGTACCCTTCAACTTGCGGAATTGCTGATTGAGCGAATCCCATGCGTTGAGACCGTCATATTCGGGAACTCCGGAACCGAAGCGGTGTTGTTCGGTGTTAAGGCTGCCCGTGCGTATACGGGCCGGTCAAAAATAGCGAAAATTGAAGGGGGGTATCACGGTCAGTTTGATCTTATTCAACATTCTTTTACCTCAACGCCTGACAACTGGGGGCCGGAGGATGCCCACAACACCGTTCCCCTTGACATGGGCACACCCCGGGAAGTTCTTGACCTCCTGGTTACCCTGTCGCCAAATAATGTCGAAGCGAGCCGGGCCGTATTGAGACGCCATGCCCATGAGTTGGCCGCAGTCCTTGTGGATCCGATCCCCCAACGCTTGTCCGCCAATCCACTGACCGCGGATTATCTTGCTATGTTGCGTGAGGAAACAACCCGGTTGGGTATCGTTCTGATTTTTGATGAGGTGATCGCCCTGCGTGCGGGGTATCATGGGGCACAGGGGGTTTTTCGGGTGACCCCTGACCTCACAACCATGGGGAAAATCATGGGCGGGGGATTTCCGATTGGGGCCCTCGGGGGGAAGAAGGAAATCATGTCGGTTTTTGATGCAACCGAAGGTGATTTAAGAGTTTTCTTTGGCGGTACTTACTCCTCCAATCCCGTTTCAATGGTGGCCGGCTACACGGCCATGACTCTGTTGACACCGGCGGTTTTTGACAGGCTTGAAACGCAAGGCAACCGTCTTCGCAAAGGGATCGTTGAAGCCGGGAAGATCGCCGATATTGCCGTTGGGGTGGGTGGCGTTGCCTCGATGACCCACGTTTTTCTATCAGACCGGCCATATCTCACCTATCGCGAAAGCGTCGAGGGCATGAGCGCCGATTACATGACCAGACTTGGTAAATTACATATGCACCTGCTGAACGAAGGGGTTCTTATCTCTCCACAAGGACATTATTATGCCTCGACCCCCATGTCGGATGAAGATATCGATTTCACAATTGAGGCAACATACAGAAGCTTTAAAAAACTGACGAATGAACCCAGTTAGCAGACAATAGGATAACCTATAGGCAATAGTCATGAAAATTTCTGTATAATGGCGGGAAGAAATGGACCGGGCGATGTCTGAACCCCAACACTGGGGTGAACTTTAACACATCACTCTACACCCGGGATTCCGAGTTCTCTGCCGAACTGTCGCCGGTTTTTAATCTATTCAACTACCCTTTGGGACTTGTGCCATTCAAGCGAACGGATCCGAATCCAGGGGCCAGATCGGCAGGCGAATTTTTGTTGGCGTGCGCGTTACCGCTGCTGCTAACGCACCGTCTGTTGCGACCATAATTCCAGACGGATTCTCCGGCCGGTAGGGGTACACACTCTTTATGCCCAGAATCCGTGCGTTGGCTGCATCCAACCCAATTCTTGCATAGTCTGGGAAATGATCCTGGACGGTCGGCTTATCCGAATAGCCTGCTCGATTTTCTGTCAACACGATATCGACTTCGCTAACGCGAATAACGGCAACATCGGAACTATATGCCCCGCAGTCCTTCAGTTCTTCTGCGGTGTAAAGTCCGGTGACGGTTGCCGTCACATCAAGTGGCGGTCCGGACGCGTAACCATATCGTCCCCCGATGCGCACATCCACCGTTTGCCCGACACCGATCTTGAACAGAAGCGGCACTGCAAGCGGATCCCACAATTGTTTATAAATCGTGCCTGGAACATTTCGCTCGATCAACCCTTTCAAGAACCAGGTGGAATCGCCGGGCGCACCACCGCCAACCGTGTCGGCCGCTTCGGCCATAACGATGGGCTCCTTGAATTTCTCATAATTTTCGATGGCCTTGTCGATGGCTTCTTCTACTTCGAGAAAATGTCCAAAGGGGGATGTCTGCTCTTGATTTGTGATCATATCATACAGCGTCAGGCCCAGCTCCTCGGCCAGTTTGTCACCGTGCGCTTTGTTGTCATCGGTAATTACGAGAACCTTCACACCCATATCCGGATTGTCGGCCAGCGGATAACCATGCACGACGGAAATGGATAAGACATTGTTTTTTCCCTCAAACGATTCTATTTTACCGATAAACCCCTTCATTGGTTCCGTCGTGGTGTCGTTGATCCCACCGAGCATGCGGCAGTCAAAAACTGAGGCCACCGGCTTAATTCGCCCTTGGGCCTGGTCAACGCACATCTTATAGATGTCATCCGCGCGATCCGTGTAATCCATATGTGGCTGATGCTTGTAGAAAACCAGCAGCGGAGAGCCTTTCACCATTGCGTCGGTGAGATGGGCATGGGGGTCCAGTTCGACACCCACCGGCACATTTGGACCGACAATGCTGCGAATGCGGGATAGAATGTCACCTTCGCAATCTTCATAACCAACGGCCGCCATGGCGCCATGCAGCTGCAACATGACCGCATCCAGCGGCATCGCTGCTTTGATATCGCCTAAAATCTCATCGCGAATTCGCTCATAGTCTGTTTTTACAACAAGCCCGGATGCAGCGGCGATTGTCTCGATCCCCATTATGATCTCATGGCCGTCTCTTTCAGCCAATTCGCGGAATCGCCGGATCACCGGGCGGAAGCCCACCCCTTGGGTCGAGATTTCGCCATTTCGCATCATGACGCATTCTTCGAAATTTTCATAGCTAATGAGCAGGGGGGAGTAAATATTGTTTTCAGTTCGGTAGTCAGCTGCATAAAATTTCATGAGGGTACTCCTTAAAAGCTTAGATCCGGGCCACAATGACCCGGGCTGTCTTTGGAAACTCGCTGATGAATAATTGATAACCAGATCGTTTCATTTACATTCCGTCCGCAACTCCCGACCATCGCTGGTCTGTTATGGCATTCATCAATCCGGTTTTTGTATCACGCCAGGCGATCTCAAAGATCCCCGTCCAGGGATCCCAGGGTTTTGTCGCTCGGGTCAAAATGCCGAGTTTCGCCAAATCCGTAACCGTCTCGACCGAGAGGCGGCCTTCAACACCGATGGACAGATCATCATCCATGGGAATAATGCGAACCTGCGCGCTTGCCTCCGGTGGGGTTATGCCGCTATCGAGTATCAGGGACAGCATTTGCGGAATCGAACAATGCACATTGCCGGGCGAGCCGAGAGACAATACCGGCGCGCCGTCCTTCATGACGATCGTGTTGCCGATCGTGCTTCTCTGGCGAGCCCCTTTCAGCAACCAATACCCCGCCCAGAAACTCAGAAAGCTGCCCGGCTGTGCGTGGCAGCCCAGCATTGGCACACCGCCCACGACCTTGCCGGGAAGTCCGCCGGCCTGCATGGTATTCATCGACTGAACCCAATTGC
>JAFDDL010000251.1 GCA_019310865.1 Deltaproteobacteria bacterium
GATCGATATGACCGGCAGGTCGCGTTTGTCCCGTTTGGCCCGCTGTTGTTTGCGATGGTGTCGAACCCCAATCAGATCTTTTTCGAGCCGCCCAATTCGATCCCGTGCCCGCCTGCGGTTGATTTCCAGTTTGGTCTCACCGGGGCCCCGGCCCCCGATACCGCCCGTAAGCCGGGACATGGCCGTGTTCTTGGATACGAGGCGGGGAAGCAGATATTTCAGCTGGGCCAGCTCCACCTGGAATTTTCCTTCCCGGGTCTGGGCCCGTTGGGCGAAGATATCGAGTATCAGCTGGGTCCGGTCGATGACTTTTATTTCGATCTGGTTGGTGATGGCCCGAATTTGAGACGGATTGAGCTCCTGATCGAACACCAGCAGCGTGACGTCATTTTGCATTGCCATGATGGCCAGATCTTTCAGCTTACCGACGCCCATGAGATATTTGGGGTCAATTTTTCGGCGGCGCTGAATTTCCCTGCTCACCACGCTGATATCACAGGAACGGGCCAGTTCATCCAACTCCCGTATCCTGTCCTGGGCCTCGCGACGCAAACCGGTGGTTACACTGACCAGAATCGCGCGTTCTTTGCCTGATTCTGCGGCATGCAGAATTCGCGATGCGGCCAGTTCGGATTCCAGCGCCTGGATCAACTCAAGGCAGTCGATATCCAGTTGGTGTGGCAGCAGCGCCTCAAGGACCCGATAGGGGCGCTCGTCTTCAGATTTCGGTAGGATATGGCCGATATATACCTGGCCGGGTTTTCCGCGATCGTCAACGGTTACCGAAGCCATCAGGTCAAGGCGCAACAGGGCCAGGTCGGTCAAATCATCCCGGCTGAGCGCCTCCTGGTTCAAATGTGTATGAACGCAGCGCAGTCCCCTGAGCCGACCCGGTGCAAGCCGGTAGCTGCTCAAATCGGGAATGATAATGCCGTGGGCGTCTCCCACCACCACATGTTCGATTCGTCCCTTTCGGTTGATCAACAGACCGATTTGGCGTCGAATATCCCGGGAAAGCAGGCTGATGTCGCGTGTTAGTTCGGATGTCAGTAAAAATTGGATGGGTATGCGGCGGCGAGACAGATTTTCAAGTCGTCGGAGCTGATTGGCTTTCAATCCGCCGGTATGTCCGCATAAGTGCTTCATGTGGAATGACAAATGGTTAGCCTGGAAGACTGCCTATCCCATGTCATAATACTCTTCCATTGCCAGATTTTCAAAACGGGTGAAGGTACTCAGAAAAGCAAGTTGGGCGGTGCCGACGGGACCGTTTCGCTGCTTAGCGAGGATGATTTCTGCCTTGTTGCGATTTGGATTGTTTTCTTCCTTGTTATAGACCTCGTCCCGGTAGATGAAAGCCACCACGTCTGCATCCTGTTCCAGCGCACCCGATTCTCTCAGGTCCGAAAGCTGTGGACGTTTGTCGCTACGCTCTTCAAGTTTGCGATTGAGCTGGGACAAGGCCAATACCGGTAGCTCGAGCTCCTTGGCCAATATCTTCATGGATCTGGATATTTCCGATATCTCCAGGTCCCTGCGTTCGGCGCTGACCCGACCCCGCATCAACTGAAGATAGTCGATAATGACCAAACCGAGGCCCTTGTCCATTTTCAACCGGCGAGCTTTGGCGCGGATTTCCATGGCGGACAGATCCGGTGAGTCATCGATGAAGATCGGCGCCTGGGAAAGCAGACCGGCGGCCTCGGTGAGCCGTTCCCAGTCTTCTCGGCTGAAAAAACCGCTGCGAACCCGTGAAGAGTCGACCCGGGCTTCCGAACACAGCATGCGCATGGACAATTGCTCCTTGGACATTTCAAGTGAGAATACGGCCGTTGGAATCTGGCTGTCCACGGCGGCGTTTCTTGCCAAATTCAGTGCAAAAGCGGTTTTACCCATTGCCGGTCTGGCGGCAAGAATGATCAGATCCGATCGCTGCAATCCGGATGTCAAAGAATCGATACGCGTGAAACCGGTTGGTACGCCCGTCAGGAGCGATTTATTTCCCTGGCGTTCCTCCAGATCATCGATGTTGTGCTCGATGATTTTTCCAATGGGATAAAAACTCGGTTTGATCTTATTTTCAGATATCTCGAAAATGGAAGTTTCCGCGTAATCGATGACATCATTCACATCTCCGCTGTCTTCATAACAGCGTTTGGTAATTTCGTTGGCTTTTTTGATCAGGCGTCTTAAGCAGGCTTTTTCATGAACGATTCTTGCATATCGAGTCGGGTTGATGGCCAGGGGCAGGTCCATCAGGCCGGCCAGGAAGGCTGCACCCCCGATCGATTGGAGCTCCTTTTTTTCTTTGAGATAGGTGGTCAGGGTCACCAGATCGATGGGCTCATCCCTGGAAAACAATGCGCTGACGGCTGTAAATATCTTTTTGTGAGCCGTTCGGTAAAAATCATCGGGCGTTAATATCTCAATGACTTCCATCAAGGCATCATTGTCGTGCAGCACGGCACTGAAAAGCGCCTCTTCCGCTTCAATGCTCTGGGGTGGCAGATGAGTTAATGCATCCATTTATTCGGCAACAATCTCGACAGTGATTTCAGGTTCCACCTCTTTATAGATTCGGATGGGCACCTGGTAAGAACCCAGCATCTTGATTGGCTCATTGAGTAGGATCATTCGCTTCTCAATCTCGATGTCCTGTTTTATCAGTGCACTGCGAATATCACGAGCCGTTATGGACCCATATAGGCGGTCTTCGTCGCTCACCCGCGCTGAAATGGAACAGTTAACCCCTTCCAGTCGTTTGGCCATCTCTTCGGCCAACGCCTTCTCTTTGGCGATCTGAATGTCGAACTTCGACTTTTCCTGGCTCAGCAGTTTGCGGTTTTGTTCCGTCGCCTCCACAGCTTTTCCCTGGGGAAACAGAAAGTTCCGTGCATATCCCTTTGCCACGGTTGCTTCAGAGCCGATGATTCCCAGCGACGGGATGGTTTCTTTCAAGATCACTTTCATAATAAGTCCTCTTCATTATTGTTCATGTTGAGCCGCCTGACATTGAGCCATAGATCAAACAATCCGAGTCCGATTACAAAAAGCATCACGTAAATCTGCAACACCATCAGGGTATAAAAAGTCCATCGGATCATCGGCGGCATTCGTTTTTTTTTAAAATAAAACGATACGATGGCAATTCCCTGGAAAAAATAAATCTGGCTTAACACAATCAGCCCGTTTATGCCCCAGAACCTCAAACTGCTTTCCGGGATTATCAGGAGTAAACCGCATCCGATCACGGTCCAAATGAGTTTCTCGGGTGCCTGCCACTGGTCCAGCGGTTGGGCATCCGGATAGGTCAGGTCGTTTTTTTTTAAAATCGGTTTTACCAGAAGAATGCTGGTCCACGCGATAAACAAAATACCGGAGATGGCCAATCCGGGCATGACGCGGGTCATAATGTTACTGATAACGGCAATTGAGTCGGCCATCGCAGCGGATTCGCTTCCCGATTCGCTCATGTTGTCATAAATCGCCTGATAGACCGATAAATTGGACGAAACAAAATCCGAAAACAGATCCCCCAGGCCCTTGTTCACGGCATGGCTGTAAAAGAGCAAGACAAAAAGGCCTGCAATAGCCGCTACAGCGCTTGCGATGGCCACGGTTTTGTCAACCGATAGATTCCGGTCGAACAATTCACCGATTAAGTAACCGAGCAGAAGCAGTTCGGAAAAAATGAACAGATCAACCGTCAGCTCTCGTCCAACGAGCAACAGAAAGATAAAGGCAGCGATCGGGATATAACTGCCCGCTTTCCTGCCAAGCTTCATCCGATAAAACAATGTCGGCAACGGTAAGATCATAATGCCGAATAACCCAAAGACAGGCATTATCATCGAAACGGCCAAAATGGCCACCGTTATACCGGCACCCCGGATGACTTCCTTGGTAATTTCCCTTTGATGAATCGGCGGCACGCCGTCCTTCTCCCTTCAAGTGATGTGGGCAAAAGGATTAATCCATGGTCCCGACAAACGGAAGCAGGGCGATGGTCCGAGCCCGCTTGATAGCCGTGGTCAGGGGGCGCTGGTGTTTCGCGCAAGTGCCGGTAATCCGTCGGGGAATGATTTTCCCCCGCTCGGATATAAAATATCGAAGGGTTTTGAACTCCTTATAATCGATCACAATCGAGCTGTCAGCACAAAACCGGCAGACCTTGCGGCGATGGAAATATCGTTTGCGTTTTCTATTGTCTCGGCCGGTATTGGATCTTGAACGTGCCGGATAGGCCATGTTACGCCTCCTCTGTGGTTTCTTCGGTTTTCGTTGCGCTATCGGCAGCTGCTTCCGGTTCGGGCTTTGTCACAGGCTTTTCGCTTTGGGTCGCTTTCTGTGATGCCTCTACCGCTTTCTGTGATGCCTCTAGCGCCCTGGCCTTTTCAGCTTCGGCCGCTTCGGCCGCCTTGGCTTCGGCATCGGCGATTTCTTGCTTGACCTTTTCAAGATCCACATCGGCGTCAATAACCACCGTCATGAATTTGAGAATACGATCGTCAATTCGGAAGAACCGTTCGATCTCATCCACAAGCGCACCGTTTCCGCAGTATTCCAGCAGGATATAATAGCCGCGAAACTTTTTCTTGATGACATAGGCAAGTTTCTTTGAGCCCCATTCGTTCACCTTAATCTGCAGGCCATCCTTTTGGGACATCAAATCACTGAGCTTTTCAAACACCAAACCCCGCTGTTCCTCGGAAACATCGGGGTCTACAATAAAAATCGTCTCGTACCGTCTCATACGGCCTCCTTCCGGGTGTTAAGCCCCAGGTTATCCCGGAGCAAGGAATGGGTCTACCATATTAAATTAAAACACGACAGCTAACACCGAATTGCGATGGGTGTCAAGAAAATTTTCCGGCTATCCTGGGACACATTGTCATTGATATTGATTAATAATATGGAATATGTCAGTTAATCGGCTTGAATAACATGTAGATTGGAGCGTCTAAATGAGTTTAATTTCACAAGTCCTGGATCGGATCGCAACGGCTGCGGACGCCGTTTTCGGGGAGAAGCCGGAAAATGTAAAGATCGGCTTTCCGCCCAATATCGAAATGGGAGATCTTACCGTGGAATGTTTTCCACTTGCCAAGCAGTTTCGCAAATCGCCCGTGGCCATCGCTGCCGATATTGCCGATCGGCTTAAATCGGATGATTTGATACAAGGCGCCACTGCGGCTGGTCCATACGTCAATTTAACCCTTTTGGGCCACCGGTATTTTAGAGAAGCCTGCAAGAATATTTTTGAAAACCAACCGTTTAAGTCACCATCGGACGCATCGGCCGGTCGACGGATCATGGTGGAATATCTCTCTCCCAATACCAATAAGCCGCTCCATCTGGGCCATATTCGAAACGGGGCGCTTGGTATGGCCATCTCAAATCTCTACGAATCGGTGGGGCATACGGTGGTCAAGGCCAACTTGATCAACGACCGGGGCGTTCACATATGCAAGAGCATGCTTGCCTGGCAGAAATATGGAAACGGCGCCACACCGGAATCCGAAGGCCTGAAAGGGGATGTCTTTGTGGGCAAATGGTATGTTCGGTTCGGCCAGGAGGCGCAAACCGACCCATCGCTTGAAAGCGAGGTCCAGGCCATGCTCAGGCGCTGGGAAAAAGGAGATCCGGCCACCGTTGAAATCTGGGAAAAGATGAATCACTGGGTTTATGACGGTTTTTCAAAGACCTATGAAACACTTGGACTGAAATTTGATGCCTTTTATTATGAATCCCAGACGTATCAACACGGTAAGGGGATCATTGATGAAGGTCTGGGAAAGGGTGTGTTTGAAAAAGACGCCAAGGGCAACACCGTGTTTTCGCTTCCCATTGAGACCTTCGGCAAAGACGAAAATGGGGCGGTCAAACGGATCACCGTGCTGCGGCCCGATGGCACAAGTCTGTATATCACCCAGGATATCGGCG
>JAFDDL010000252.1 GCA_019310865.1 Deltaproteobacteria bacterium
CCATATGTCTTCACCTTCGATCTCTGTTAACCCAAACGTGGCCTCAAGGATGATCTTTCGGATGCTAAACTGCCGGACCCGGTTCCACGGACACACCGTATCGCAGAGCCCGCACTGAAAGCAATGTTTAAAGGCATCTCCACCGGCCTCTTTTATTTCTTCTATGACTTCTTTGAAGGGGGCGACTGTTTCCACTGTCTTTATTAATCCTCTTCTTTCAACTTAGGGCTCGCGAAAAAATAACTTCACATTTTATGCGTTGATGCATCCCACCTGGCCACGTTACGAAAATACAGAATATCCTGATATTCTTTAATTTTCCTGCCTTGCCATGTGGGCGCCTCAACACCTAAAATTGTGAATTAATTTCTGCGCAAACCCTTAGTGGTTAGCGCTTTGATAATCGAGAAAAAGTATCCACGACCTTCTTTTGCCCGTGTTTCTTCACGAGTGACTCGTAGGCATTCTTCAACTCTATCTGATTCTCTGCTTCCTGCGTTTCTTCCGCTGCCACAACCTCTTCTTTTTCTGAATAGGTCAAGCAATCACGGCCGCACATCTGAACACACATTGGCTCCTCAAGTGGGGGCACATCTTCACACATGTCGCATTTGAGAGGAAGACCCGAATCGGGATCTTTGAAATAATCCCTCGATGGGCAGGAAGCCGGACAGAAAGCGCATTCCGAATACTCCTTTCCCTCGATCACATAATGGTTCCGGCCGTTACATTCGGCTTGTGTATAGCCGCCGGCTCGAATCGGCACCCATTGATCGTTTCTTTCATCGATGACCACCTTGATCCGGGAGCGGGCCGGGTTAAAACTACTGTATCTCGGTATGGCGTGAAATGCAGCACAGGCCTTCTCACAGGCGCGGCACCCGTTGCATTTGCTTAGATCGACTTTTATTTCTTTGATTATTTTTTTTGCCGGCTTACTCATTGCTCTTTTCACCTCCCGGACTATTTATTCTTGTCAATGTACTCAGTTAGAGTGAAATGCTCCGCTTTACGGAAAGTAACAGCTTCATCTTTAGGTCTTCCTTCTGAGTAACATGAGTGATCCGTGTAGCAGATATCTTCATCGCCTTTAATGTATCCCCTCTTGATAAGTTCATCGGCGACATAATCCAAGCCCAATTTATCCAATGTTAATTTAGTAGGAACGCCTTCGTTGGTCCAACCCTTGAATTCGTAGTACCCGTCAATAAGCTTCTGCTCATTTTCCGGCTCCCTTTTCTTCCAGTGATCCTCAGGTGGTTTCTCGTCGGCTCTTTTCAATCCTCTACTCATATTGATGGCCCTGACAAGATTCCGGTTTCTTCTGGCTATTTGCCACAAATCATCGGCATCCATTTCGATCCCGGTCGCCAATTTGATAAAAGTTGGTATGTTGTAGATGTTGTATGCGGAGCCGCCACCGAATTGACCTCTAAATGATGAACAAAAGGCGCAAATGCCAAGGGCGTCATCAACGTAGTGCATGGTTTCGTTCCAATCACAAATGTTAATCGCCGCTTCAAATGATGGATGTGTGCGTGGCTCCCATTCCATGAAGAACTTTTTAAACCTTTCGGGTGCCGAAATCCATCCATCGACATATTCCTGTCTCTCCGTAGGTTCCATAATAGGATCCTGCGGATAAGAGCCCTCGGTCTGATTAATCGCCATCTTGTCGCTGGTGCAATACATGAGAAAATACGGATAATTCACTCTTCCCAGCTTGAGCGGTACCTGCTCGAATTTTTTTATTGTGTTATGGTCATAAGCTTCGGCTCCATTGCCGATCTGACGGGCTGCCCTGTAGATGCCGTTGGCCAGGACATCCCCGATTCCTTCCCTCCGGACGAGCTTTTCAAGAAGATAGTAAAACCTGTCGGCAGATTTTTCAGGAAAATCAGGCAGGTCCTTGTCAGTTAAAATGCCTGCTTCGTAAAGTTCAATGGCGAAAGCGATGGCTTGTGGTGCGGCATAGCTATCTACACCGTACTCCTGGCTTAGGGCCAGTATGTCGAAGGTAAACGGAAGCTCTTCAAAAGCCGCCATATGCCAGGTGCCTTTTCCGAAGCATTTTAACATGTACCTCTGCCGCCCAGGGGGCTTGACAACGAGATGGCAGTTTTTGGGACAATTGTAGCAGCCTTGCAACCGGTCGCGGATTTTCAGTGTGTATTCCTTCCACCTGTCTTCTTGCTCCTGATGCCAAAAGTGTGGTCTCCGTGTGCGTGCATTGCCCCAGGCAAAATTGTTATGGTGCCAGGCATCGTTCCACTCGATTGCCATGAGGTCTCCGTTAAACGGACTTTCATGAATATCCTGATAGTGTTGGAGACATAATTTGAACAGCTCTTCGGTGTTGGCAACTTGAAAATCTTTTGTGCCACGCACTGCGATCGCCTTCAGCCTCTTATCCCCCATAACCACCCCGACGCCACGAGCTGCGGCGGCGTTATAGTGTTCTATGGAGGCCATGTAAAGCCTGTTTTCGCCGGCAAGACCGATTGCGGCCACTTGAATATCACGATCGTTTAACTCATCTTTAATAGCATGTGCGGTTTCCTGAGCACCCATCCCCTTGAGGTGAGAGGCGTCCCGTAGTTCCACTTTGTCATTATGTACCCACAAATAAACCAGATCTTCAGCTTTGCCTCGAAGGATGATCTTATCGTAGCCGGCATGTTTGAGTTCCGGTCCAAAATAACCGCCAAAAATCGAATTAGAAAACATATTCGTCTGGGGAGAAATGGTATTGACCATCGTGCGGTTGCAGGCTGGTATAGGCGTACCGTCGAAGAGGCCTGCGCTAAATATAAGCAAATTTTCAGGCGAAAAGGCATCCGTCTCCGGACTCACTCTATCCCATATTATCCTAGCGGCAGAGCCATTACCACCCAAATGAAGCCTGGTTAATTCGGGGTCTGTTTCTACCCGCTCAATATTGCCCACAGTCAAATCGACTTCTAAATTAAAGCCTGTTTCTGCATATCTCATAACACACCTCTTAACAGCCCTTATTATCACTAATCTCAATTAAATCAATTAGTTCCAACAAAACACCATTTAATTTTTTGGGGTGGATGAATGCGAATTCACAATCACGGAAAGGCCGGGCGCCACCCATAAACGGATAATCCTTTTGTTTCAACTCTTCCATACACTCCCTGGTATTGTCCACATTCAGGCTTACGAGCATCACCCCTTCGCCTCTTTTTTCAATAAATTTCGCGACGTCACCGTCCGGTGTGGTCGAGCTTATTTACCTTCATTGTCATCTCCTTATGGGGTACAGTCTCAAGAGCGTAAACCGGATATTCATATTATATAGGGCTAGTGATACTAGCAAACCGTATGCCAGGTTCGGGTTAATATCTGAATATTTCTTAAAAACCGCCAATAAATGCATGCGATGGCCAATATTATCTTACGATTTTATTAGAAGAGGCCAAAAATTCTTGAAACACAAGAACGAAGGTTATTGAAATTCAATAATATCGCGTAAAATATTCATCTGATCCGGTGCCACCACAAGTCATGGCGCCTGTTCGACCGCGGTCATGCTCGGCGGTTTCATCATGATCCGGGCATCGGCGATGATGCACCGGTCGGCCGTGCACATCACAGGGTTCAAGTCGATGGACTCGATTTCGCCGGCCATCTCCATGACCAGTTCCGAAAAAGCCACCAAGGCCTGGGCCAATTTTTTCAGGTTCACCGGCTCACTACCGCGATAGCCCTCCAGAAGTTTTCGCGCCTTGAGTGATGACACCATATCCATCACATCCTGTTTGGATATCGGCGCCATTCGAATCGCGATGTCCTGATAGATCTCCACACCGATGCCGCCCATACCGAGCAATACAACCGGGCCGAATTGCGGGTCGATCTTGGCGCCCACAATCAGTTCCACACCGGCGGCCATTTCTTCCAGATGGATCCCGACGAATTGATCAAATTGGCTGAACCGAGAAAAAACCGATTTGATCTGGGCGTCGTTGTCGATTCCCACGACCACCCCGCCCACATCCGATTTATGCAGCACTTTGGGTGAAACGATTTTGGCCACCAGCGGATACCCAAGCTCCCCGGCGAACGTCACCGCGTCGGCTTCGGTGCACGCCAATCGAAAATTGGGAACATCCAGTCCGGCCCGAGCGAAAAGCCTCTTGGCATCCGGTTCCAAGACCCAACCCCATTCCTTCGACTTCTCCAGGATCTGTAAATCTTCACGGCTCAGCATGGATTGTACCTCCTCATGGCGTCCAACATTTTCACAGCACCATCAATGGAATCGGAAACCGGCACCTGATTGACCTCGAAGCCTTCAACGAACATCTGATATTTATCAATATGCGGCACATAGGCCACCAACGGTTTGACCCGCTTTCGTGAAGGGCTGCTCACCTTGGCACCCAGATCAAGCGAGATCCCCGGCGGATAGGGCAGCACCAGCATCAGAATCGAATCGATATCGGGTACTGTGTTGAGCTCTTCGTAGGCGGCCACAAAATCCTCATCCACGGCGCTTCCGGTCAGATCCATGGGATTGTTCAGGGAGGCGATGTTGCGCACGCTGGGGGTCAACCGCTCCCGAATCCGTTCCTGAACCGCTGGGGGAATGGGCGGCAGCTTGAATCCATGCTTGGCGCAAACATCTGAAACAGCGGCACCGTGTCCACCGCTGATGGTGATAATGCCCACATTACCCTGAATATTTCTCGGATAATAATGGAGCACTTCGCAATAGGAGAGCAGCTCATATTCATTCTGGGCCTCAACGATGCCGTGCTGGGCCAGCACCTCGGAAAAAACCCGGTAATCGCCGGCAATGGATGCCGTATGGCTCGATACGGCTGCCGTCCCCGCAGCGGTCTTTCCGGCCTTGAGCACCACCACCGGTTTGCTGCATTTTCGGGCGGCTTGAACAAATTTTCTCCCTTCGCCTGCCTCAAATCCCTCGATGTAAAACGCAATGACCTGGGTATTCATATCCTGGTCCAGATATTCAAGCAGGTCGGTTTCCTTGATCAGAGCCTTGTTGCCGATGCTGATGGCCTGGGAAACACCAATTCGATAAACGCTGAGTTTGACGAGCAGGTCCAGCAGAAACCCACCGCTTTGGCTGATGAGGGCAACACCGCCCTTCTGGGGCGCCATGAAACGCTCCTGGGGGATGAACGTGGTGTCAACGACACCGGGCGCATAGGTGCCCAGACAGTTGGGACCGATAAACGGGAAATCGGCCTTTTTTGCGATGTCCGTCAGCTTTTCTTGCAGGGCCTGATTGCCGACTTCTGAAAAACCGCCCGAAATCACCACCGCCCCACCCGCCTTGGCTCGAATACATTCGGCCAGCAGGTCCGGTACATATTCAGCCCGCGCGGCAATGACCACCAGATCAACCGGTTCGGGAACATCGGTCAGACTTTTATGGACCAATTCCCCCTCCAGCACGCCCCCTTTGGGATTGACGGCGTAGGCCGTGATGGGAAATCGAAGGCCGACTTTCCTGAAAATGACATTGGCAGGGTGGCGCTTGTTGCTCAATGAAACGCCGATAACCGCCACGCGCTTCGGCGTTAACATCCGATCCAGATTCATGAAGTCCCTTTCCAGCACTAACGGGTGCTGTATCTTCCGATTATCGAGGTTGTCTATCATCAAGAACTTGCCTTGTCCAGTTCCGATACAATCCGCCCCAGGGAGACGATACCGGCTTGCATTCTTTTGGTAAAGGGGGGGCCACAATTGATTCGAATATAATTGCTGAAGCGATCGGTGAGGCTGCAGACCGTTCCCGGCAAGATTGCGATTTTATGATCCAGGGCCCGCTGATATACGGCCATGCTGCTGACCGTCTCGGACTCGATGGTGATGTCTTTGGCCGGCAATCGGGTGGGGGCCATCTCTTGAACCGTCACCCGCGCAACTCGAGTTCCCGGTAGGCCCGCTCGATGGTGTTGACACTCAGATGAAGGGAGCGTTATAGCGACCGGATCGACGGCAGCCGATCTCCGCCGCCATAGCTTCCGTCCCGGATTTTCGATTCGATCCGTGCTGTGAGCAGTTCGTATTGATACGCCTTTTTTAATCCGGTTATCATGCAATTCTGTCCATCTATTGGTTTTCTTAGTCATAA
>JAFDDL010000253.1 GCA_019310865.1 Deltaproteobacteria bacterium
CCTCATCAATACCAGCACCGGGTATATATTGGCAACTACTTTCCCATCTTTCTTTTCGGTGACGCCGGCATAAATAGACCGGCTCAAGTCAACCTTTAACCGTGTTGAGAGCCTACTGAATGACGCCATTGTAAAGATTCAATCGCTTATCGAACATTCACTGAACGAAATCCGTAACGGGCGTAGTTTGCCACGGGACTTTAAAAAAGCAGCCGTAAAAAATATCATGCGGCTTACAAGCCGATTTCTTAATAACTTGAACGATGGTCGTCTTGAGGCCCGTCTTCTGCGTTACGTTAAAGCCCACATACGTATAGTATGCGACCTTTAACGCGCCTTGAATACGGACCAGGTAAGCGCAGACTCCGCAATCCCTCGCAATCTTCGTCCAATTTATTTAGTTCCCGATCCTTAGTCGATTATCAGTTCATGCTGTCACGTCCGAAAATGGACCTGGCAATGATCATTTTTTGAACTTCATTCGTCCCCTCGTAGATCTCGGTGATTTTGTAATCGCGATAGATTTCCTCCACCTTATATGTTGAGTCATCATGGGCAAGTTTTCGCATCCAGCCGTAACCTCCGAAGATCTGGACTGCATCGCGGGCCAGGTCGCCTGCAATTTCAGTTCCATAGTATTTGGCACCAGCCGATACCGGCTCGGGGAACTCAACGCCGGTATCTTTCAAATAAGCGGCCTTGATATAAAGGTTGCGGGCATTTTCGATTTGGATGGCTCGTTCGGCCCATTTGTATTGCCAGTACTGCATCTGGGAAAGCTTTTTGCCAAATGCCTCACGTTTCTTCATATATTCAACGCACTCGTCAAATGCACTTTGTGCCATTCCCACACCGCAGGCGCCAATCCCGATACGGCCGTAAGTTAATGTTCCCAGGGCAACATGAAGCCCATTTCCATCGTTGCCGATCCTGTTTTCTTCGGGGACAACCACATTGTCGAAATACAGATCGCAGGTCAACTGCCCTCGATTCCCACATTTGAGATCAGGATCCCCCACCCGAACCCCCGGTTGTTTCAATTCGATCACGAGTTCCGTGAGTTTGCCGTCGATATTGAACAAAGCCGAAACCTGATTCGCAACCGGACCGTTGGTGATAAAACGTTTATGACCGTTGATGATATATGTATCCCCATCCTTCCGGCCGACGGATTGCATAGCGCGCAAGGACAGGTCCGAGCTGGCATCCGGTTCGGTCGTAGCGAAGCAGCCGACGATTTTTCCCTCGATCATCGGAGTCAAATATTTCTTCTTCAGATCATCGGTCCCGTACATGATCGAATTCCCGGACAAAATACAGTGAACATCGTAAATGGCAGCAACGCTGTTGCTTACATAGGCAAGTTCCTCTAAGGCAACAACTGTGGCGCAGGTCGGATATTTTAGCCCAAGGCCGCCATACTCGGAAGGAAAAGGAATCTTGTACAGCCCTTCTTCAGCCATTTTATTGAACATGTCCCATGGAAAGGTGTCCACACTCTCTTCTTGCTGAGCAATTTCAGCAGCCCGCGGAGCAACAACGCGTTCGGCAAATTCACGTACTTTTTTTCTTATTTCCAGCGTCTCTTCCGGGAAAAACATGTCATGGTAAAGGTTATCTTGCATTCTCGTCGGTAATGCTCTCATCTTAGTCCTCCTTTTTTGTTAATCATAATTGCCATTTATACAACTCTTATTTTTGTAACATCATTGAACAAACCGGTTCGAATCATATAGCCCGTTCAGAAATATCCTCCGTTATTAATCTCCCTTAGTATTTTTACAGTAGCGACAATAGCCGGTGAATCGTCCGGGAGCTGGAGCAGTGGCCTTCCGGTAAAGTCATGTTCGAATATATTTTCATCCTCAGGAACGCATCCGATAATCCTTATGTCACTCTTTTTGCTTAATTGCTGGATATCCACAGCTTCGTGTCTCACCTTATTGATCACCAAGCCCATGTCACAGGGCTTTGTTTTCTGGTCGTTGGTAAAGGCTATTCTTTTAAGAAGATCTGCGACTCGGAACCCCCGTGCCGAAACATCGGTGACACCCATCAGGAAATTGATCCTATCCAGAACCCGCCGCTTCATTTGTTCAATTCCCGCCTCACAATCAATAAAAATGACATCAACATCCTTGGATACGGACGATATACCGTATTTTAAGAGACTATTGACTTTGCAAAGACACCCTGGCCCTTCGTCATGCCCCATACTAAGAAAGTAAAATCCGTGTTCCCGTTGAATGACGTCCCAAATCACATCTTTAATATGAGAACTTTCTGTTTTTTTCCTGAATCGAGGATTTCCTTGCATCTTGTCCGACACATCAGCTATCGTGCCATGAACCTCTACGCCAAGGGCGTCTGCCAATCCCATTGCAGGGTCGGCATCAATAGCCAATATTTTGAATTTGTTCTCCCGGCTGAGAATCTTGACCATCATAGCCGTTAAAGCCGACTTCCCAACACCACCCTTGCCGGCGATGGCAATAACGCTACACATTTTAGACGGCGTAAGATGTTCCATGCTTCATGACCTCTACAACAGGCGCTTGGAATTCAAATCAAGGCACCTTCGTTCAATAAGTCCATGGCAATAACCGCAGCCCCAATAGCACCGACCAGCTGCGGATCCACCGGAAGCGCTTTTATTTCTCCCAGCGTTGCCTCCAAAAAGGAAACAACCCCCGTATTTTTCCCAACCCCACCGGTCACCGTGATCTCCTTCTCCCAACGGATCTTTCTCACTTGCGATATCATTCTTTCGGCAACCGATTTGTTTATACCCGACACAATATCAGCCAGTTTTATATCCTCAGAGATTAGTGATATCACTTCCGTTTCAGCAAAAACAGTGCACTGACTGGTTATGGTGGCCGGTTTTTTTGACGCAAGGCTAATAGCCCCAAGGTCTTCCAACTTAAGGCCCAGGGCGGCAGCCATGACCTCAAGGAATCGTCCGGAGCCAGCGGCACATTTATCATTCATGGCGAAGTCTTTCACGCCGCCTCGCTCATCCACGGAGATAACCTTGTTGTCCTGCCCGCCTATATCAATAACGGTTCTCAGCGTGGGCAGGACCCAATGCGCTCCCCTTGCATGACAGCGTATCTCGGTTACGCTGCTATTGGCGAAGGGGATTTTGCCCCTCCCGTATCCTGTCCCTAAAATATAATCGATCTTATCAAGACCTATCTTTGCTTCTTGGAGTGCCCGGTCCATGGCATTTATGGCGGTTTGAGTCACCTTGGGCGTGGCAGGGATAATACTCTTGGAGATGATCTCTCCGTCTTCCAATATCACAACCTTACCCGTGAGCGATCCAATGTCGCATCCAGCGGTAATCATCACAACGTCTCCAAAAAAGAGATGAATCTGGGTTTCAGCTGTTCAGAAGTGAGCACCCGGGGGTCCAGGCCATCGCAATCAAAAATTAGCGTCCTAAGCCCTAATTCATCATAGATTACATCCTTCATGAGCTGGGCTATGGCCCAAGATTGCTCGCAGGCGGTGTGCCCACCAAAAACAACGGCGTCAGCTTTGAAATCTCGGGCCATATCGATGGCAAGCTCAAAAAAATTCTCGGCCGGTCCCCTAACCTCAAAGCCCATGGGCATATTCAGTTCTCGAAGGGCCATGCCACGGCATATCGTGTCCAGACTCGAGGTGTCTACAGGAATGTATTTAAAGTTTGTTAATATATCCTGAACAACGACAGCACCAAACGCCTTCTCTATAAAATCCCAAATTTGTGTATCGAACATGATGGGTAGATGCACCCAGGCTATCCTCGTCTTCTCTTCAGGTACGGCACCCACTCCTTTTTTGATGTTATTGCGGCCCATATCGCGGAGCTTTACCAGGTAATCAATCGCATCCGGAGATCCGACCTGCGAATTCATTAAAGCCCCATCGAACATCAAAAAGCGGGTAGGGAGCGGACAGGGCACGTGCATTCTTTGTAAATGGATTTCATGATGTAGCTCGTGGGCTCTGTTTGAGTATTCTATTGTTTGGCGAAGCTTATCCATTTTGAGGCGTCGCCCGGTGACCGTCTCCAAAAAGGATAGCAAGCTTTTCATCTCCCCGGCCACATATTGCGTGGTCCGCTCATCTTTCCAATAAGGAATATCTATTTCATAATAGGGAACCCCGAGATGCTCCGCAACGGCGGGGAAGACTGTCAAGGCAGAGTCGCAAGGCTGACCGGCAGTCCCCACCATGGCAGCGGGCGGTGGGATATCTCCGCTCAGGGCAAGTCCTAAAAGATTTTTATCATAGGCACATACATGGTCGGGGACATACTGCTTCGAGATATCAACCCACTTGGACAAGCGAATGTTGGGGAAACGGGCCATGTAGGCTGTCATGGGATCACAATTGATCGGGAGCAAATCAAATGCATAAAAAGGCTCTGGAATAGTGGTAAAATTATGCCAGACTATTTTTTCTCCGCTCTCGGCTGCGTGGCATCTTTTTTCCCAAAAATCGAGGCCGGGCGCATAGGCCCACGCTTCCTCCGGGTGTTTTTTGACACGTGCCCGTGGACTGAAGCAATCGTATCCCTGATTTTCTGATATATATTGCTGTTGTTGCCATTTTCCGCCGTCATGTCGATATCCTCTCTATGAAGGCCTCGATTCTGGTTCGAAGGGCGCCAGGAGCTGTTGGATAATATTCCCTCTCAAGGTTGATAAATGGAACCTCCCGCGCCTCCAGTTTTTTGGCCGTGAGGAAGGCCTCTCCCCCCCATAGATTGCAGTAACGTATTCTTTGGTAGATCACACCATCAATCCTAAAATCCGCTATTTTCCGTTCAAGAAGATCTAATCGATCCTTGGCAGTATCCGCCATTCTGGGGCACCCGGGTCGTCTCAGATAGAATTCAGCTAGCTCTCCAATTGGATCACCATCTCCTTTCAATACGCCATGATGGAATCGGCTCCCAAAGCTTAGTGTATCCGTAGCGATGAGTCCGCCACTCTCCTCTATAACTTGAGCGAAATTTAGGTCATCAAATGCGCTCCCCATTAGCAGGAGTCTGGCTTTATAGCGCAAGTCCGGTTTTCGCCCCTCTATCTCTTTCATCAATTCTTCGAGTAGCAGGTTGTATTGCTCCTTGGGAATACAAAAACCGGCTAATACAATGCTTAAGTATTCCAAACCCGTGAGGGGGGGGAGATCTTTTTTTAGCATGTCGGACAACTGCCTCAGCAAACTTCTTGTCCTGTTATAGACCGCTATGGCGTTAGCCAACTTATCCCGGGTAACCGATACCCTAAAATGACCCTCTATGGCGTCTTTAAATGTTGCGATTTCGTCCTTGTACCAATCAAGGGCCCTTTCATGAGTCAAATGAGGGACACTTAAGAAGTGCATAAAAGGAAGAGGGTTTTTGATCTTCCAGATATCATACAAGCGCCGGACATGATCACAGCTATTCATGGAAACCAAGCCATCCAGGAATGTAAACTCATCTCCCAATGCATACTCGAGACAGCACTTTGCAAAAGTGCAATTCACATTCGACATATAGGCGTTTGCCTCCCGGGTCTGAGTGCAGCCGACCGGCCGAACCCTATAGGGCAAAAGACCGGCGGCGTAAATAATTTCCTCCGGGATATAGGAGGAGAAGAAACCCACCACCTTCCCCCCCTGTTGTTTCCACTCATCGATGTAATGGTTCTCAAGGCTGTTGGCCACGCCAATGAGTTTGCTTAAAGTATCCATATGCATCTGACTTTATTTTTGACTAACTGTGAACAGGCTCATCGCTATTCATATTCATCAGGCGACACATAAAAAGCCGCTTCCGACAAATTGTTGGGGTCAATCGCTTTCTTGATCTTTTTCATGTACTTCACAAAATCAAGCGTATTATGGGGCATGGCAGCTTTCAGGGCTG
>JAFDDL010000254.1 GCA_019310865.1 Deltaproteobacteria bacterium
GTTGACGGATAACGGGTGCGCCCGTAATTGATCTGGATATATGATGCGAAATGTCTGTTTGCCGCCGGTTGGTTTCAAAAAAAACTGCTCTTCAACAATTTGTGATAATGAGCGGTCATGCAGGTCGATTCGGTCCATCCCCATGAAAATCGATGGGTTCATATAAATATCTTCGAGCAAAACCGGTTCCTTGCCCACACGACTGAGTCGGGAAAAAAAGAAAGCTTCCTGAGCTGAAAATGGATTGCCGTCGCTTTCCGCCACCACCAATCGCTTGACCTTGGATAACAGTTCGGTCGAGACCTGGATGCCTTTTCTGTGAAAAGCCGACAGTGTGCCACCCAGAGAAAAAAGATCCACCTCCTTGCGGGGGGAACACACAAAGGTGCCTGCCCCTCGTTTTCGAACCAGCAATCCTTTTCGGATCAATAAATCCGTTGCCTGGCGCGCTGTTGGACGGCCGATGCCGTATGCTTTCGATAACTGATGTTCACTTGGAATCTTGCCTTTTTCTTTGTACTCACCGGCGCGAATTTTAGCGATCAGGATATCGGCAAGCTGCCGATACAGCGGAATCGGAGACTGGGGATTGAGGATCTGTGAGGTATTCGAATTTGGTTGCATGGTTATTTCTCGATAATTAATGGGATCATTTCATATATTTGTAAAGTTGTCAATACAAATTTAGCTGTTCCTTGAAATTGCAGCGCAATGATGGTCCAGTATCCTTCCTCAAGTGGGGCGGCTCTGCCGAGCGTTTGAAATGGGTTTGTTTTATGGTTAAATTGTGATATTCGATTTTGTTTGAAAGCTGACCATCTTTACTTACGTAAAAGGAGCATCCCATGCTGAAGCAATCACACACCGAGATTCAAATTCCCGATTACACCGGCATGCCGAACAAAATTGCCGATCCATCATTGGCGGATTTCGGTAGAAAGGAAATCATCATCTCTGAAAGTGAAATGCCCGGTCTCATGGCGGTCCGTGAAAAATACGCAGCCGTTCAGCCACTGAAAGGCGCTCGAATCACCGGCTCACTGCACATGACCATACAAACGGCGGTTCTGATTGAATCGTTGAAGGCATTGGGCGCAGACGTGCGATGGGCTTCATGCAATATTTTTTCGACCCAAGACCATGCCGCGTCGGCCATCGCCGCCACCGGCACACCGGTATATGCCTGGAAGGGTGAAACCTTGGAGCAATATTGGGAGTGTACATTCCAGGCATTAAACTTTCCGCAAGGAAAGGGACCGATGCTCGTCGTGGATGACGGCGGAGATGCAACGCTTCTGATTCATCGCGGGTATCAGGCCGAAGAAAATTCGGCTATCCTTGATGAACCCACGGATAATCGCGAACTTGCCATTATCAATGCCCTACTCAAGCGCCAGTTGCAGCGAGATTCTCAATATTGGCATAGCCGGGTGGGTGATATTCGCGGCGTCTCTGAGGAAACCACAACCGGTGTAAACCGCCTTTACCAAATGCTGGAAAACCAGTCACTGCTGTTTCCCGCCATTAATGTGAACGACTCGGTTACCAAATCGAAATTCGACAATCTCTATGGCTGCCGTGAATCTTTGGCCGACGGCATCAAGCGGGCCACGGATGTAATGGTCGCCGGCAAAGTCGTCTGTGTGTGCGGATACGGGGACGTGGGAAAAGGCTGCGCCCAATCCATGCGCGGGTTCGGAGCCCGGGTGCTAATTACTGAAATCGATCCTATCTGTGCCCTCCAGGCTGCCATGGAAGGATTTGAAGTGACCACTTTGGAAGACGCACTTGAAGAGGCCACCATTTTCGTCACCGCCACCGGGAACCGGGATGTCATCACGATCGACCATATGCTCGGGATGAAAGATCAATCCATTATTTGCAATATCGGTCATTTCGATAATGAGATTCAGATTGATGAACTCGAAAAATATCCCACTATTGTTAAAGAGAACATCAAGCCCCAGGTGGACAAATACCGATTCAAGGAAGGCCATGCCATTTACCTGTTGGCCGAAGGACGCTTGGTTAACCTCGGGTGTGCAACCGGTCATCCTTCTTTTGTCATGTCCAATTCTTTTACAAACCAGGTGCTGGCTCAAATCGATCTATGGAAAAATCCGCGATCCCTCAGTGTTTCCACCCTTTCCAAGGAACTCGATGAGGAAGTCGCCCGGCTGCATTTGGAAAAACTCGGTATCAAACTGACCCAATTGACCCGGAACCAGGCGGATTATATCGGCGTTGCCATAACGGGGCCGTTCAAATCCGACCAGTATCGATACTAGGGGGACAAGCCGAGTTGAACATCATCGCCTGGATCATCCTGGTTGCCTTTGTTGCCGAGTTTCTGATTCATTTCTGGGCCGATCTGATGAATCTGGGGTGCTTATCCGAAGCGCCCCCGCAATCGTTTCAGGATGTCTATGACGCGGATAAGTATCAGGCCTCACAGGCGTATCTAAAAACGCATACTCGGTTTTCCTGGATTGAATCCCTTGTTCATCTTTCGGCGGTTTTGATATTCTGGTTCTGTCACGGTTTCGAGTGGTTGGATCAGTGGATTCGTGGATTTGGGCTTCTCTCGACAGGCTCAGGCATCCTTTATATTGCCTTTTTATCGGCATTGCGAAGCATGATCAGCCTCCCATTCAGTCTCTATGTAACCTTCGTCATCGAGGAGCGTTTCGGCTTCAACAAAACCACTTGGCAAACATTTATCCTGGATCGGTTGAAAGGGCTCATCCTGGGGATCTTGCTGGGTGTTCCGCTTCTTTGGGGTGTCCTGGTCTTTTTCGAAACCGCCGGGAACGATGCGTGCAATTTATCGGGCCCAGCTGGATCATGCCCCTGTTCAACAAGTTTCAGCCGTTGGAACCCGGTGAGCTCAAGTCAGCCATCTTTTCTTACGCCGATCAGATTCGATTTCCCCTCTCGAATGTCTATGTGATGGACGGTTCCAAACGCAGTGCGAAATCAAACGCATTTTTCACCGGATTTGGAAAAAATAAACGAATCGTCCTGTTCGACACGCTCATGTCATACACGACCATACCGGAACTGGTGGCTGTTTTAGGCCACGAAATGGGCCACTTTAAAAAGAAACACATCCTGATTTCAACCGGAATCGGCATCATTCATACCGGTATTCTGTTTTTTCTATTGTCGTGCTTTATCTCCCTGCCGGCGCTCTTTGAGGCATTTTTTGTGACCCAACCATCGGTATATGCCGGCATGCTGTTTTTCGGAATGCTGTATTCACCCATCGAACTGATTCTGGGTATCATGATGCAAATCTTCTCCCGGCGAAACGAATATCAGGCCGATCAATTCGCCGTCACAACAATCCAAAATCCCAATGCGCTGGTTAGCGCGCTAAAAAAACTGTCGGTTCACAATCTTTCCAACCTGACCCCCCATCCATTTTATGTGTTTATCAATTATTCTCATCCGCCCATTTTAAAGCGTATCAAGGCAATTATCGAGGCTGATTGGAGCGGTAACTGAATATGAGAATTGTTACACGTCCCGATTTTGATGGTATTGTCTGTGCCGCCCTGCTGCTGGAAGTTGAACCGATTACACAGCCGATAAAGTGGGCCCAACCTTCTGATATGCAAAAAGGGCGAATCGATATTTCCAATGAGGATATCATCGCCAATCTCCCCTATTCCGAACATTGCGCCCTCTGGTTCGATCACCACGTTACCAACAAACTGGCTAAACCGTTTAAAGGTGCATTTCGAATTGCACCCTCGGCAGCACGGGTTATCCATGACCACTATGCCAACCGATTTGAAAAGGACTTTCAGGACCTTGTGAAAAACACGGATGACATCGACGCTGCGAACCTGACCCAGGACCAGGTGCGCCACCCCGAAAATTATCCCTTCATTCTGTTATCGATGACCATCGGTGGGCAGGACGAAGACGAAGAAGCCTACTGGAATCATTTGGTCCAGTTGCTCCGAACGGATTCAATCGAGAACATCGTGGCGGATCCGGTTGTTGCCCAGCGGTGCCGCGAAACGATATCCCGAAATAAGGAATATGAAGTATATTTGAAACGCTATACTCATCTAAATAGCCATGTGGCCATTACGGACTTTCGATCCCTGTCGCCACCTCCGGATGGAAATCGATTTTTGGCCTATTCCCTATTCCCGGACGCAATTGTCAGTGTGAGGATTCGCCATGCCGATTTGGAAAAACGGCAGGTAACAGTCAGCGTCGGCCACAGCATATTCAATCGCCGATGTGTTGTTAATGTGGGCATGATGTTATCCAAATTCGGCGGCGGCGGGCATGCGGGCGCGGGCGCGTGCACCTTTGCACAGGAAAAAAGTAATGACGTCATTCCCCGGATAATCGATCTTCTCAATGGCTTGAATTTCCATTAAATAGATGTCTATATAACGTGTCGCGGTCGATGACAGCCATCGAATCTTACCGTGATTAAAAAAGGATATAGGTATACACAAACTTGGTACGAAACGTATTCAGAAAAATTCATAACCGACTGAAGCATCTCATTATTGCCGAAAAAAAAGACGCCGTCGGAAAAGAGGGCAAGCATCCATATAATCGGCCCCAAGCCGGTGCTGCCGAACGCAAAGACATAAATGAGAAAAAAACGGAAATAGTCTCGACACTTCCCAAGCGCCCCAGGAAACGCCGAAGAAAACGCAAAAAAAAACAGCCCGTTTCTCTAGTTCCAACGCCTGCACCCCGTCCTCCGGATGCCGAAACAGATCAATCCAGCCCCTGGGATTCATCACAGTTTCAAGTTCCCCTCGCGGACGGCAAGCTCAGATTTCATGACCTGGATCTTCCCGAATCGCTCATGCACGCGATCTTTGATCTGGGTTTTCAATACTGCACACCCGTCCAGGCGGAGATTTTGCCGGCTGTTTTAGCGGGAAAGGACGCGACCGGTAAGGCGCAGACCGGCACCGGAAAAACGGCCGCCTTTTTAATATCCATATTCACGCGGATGCTTAACGATCCGCTGGCGGGGAAACGTCGAAGCGGCACTCCCCGTGTGTTAATTCTTGCCCCCACGCGCGAATTGGCCATTCAGATCACCGACGAGGCAATGGCCCTGTCCAGATACTGCCGGTTTAACATCCTTTCGGTATTCGGTGGTATGGATTATGAAAAACAGCGACGGCAACTCAGGGGCAACCCCGTTGATATTCTCGTGGCCACTCCGGGCCGGTTGCTTGATTTTCAACGACAGCGCGACCTGCATCTGAATCAGATTGAAGTCCTAATTATCGATGAAGCCGATCGCCTGCTGGACATGGGGTTTATACCCGATGTGCGTCGAATCATCCACAGCACACCGCCCAGAAACAAGCGACAAACCATGTTTTTCAGCGCCACTTTGAAACCAGAGGTTGTGCGTTTGGCCGCTCAGTGGACCCGGGACGCCGTCCGTGTTGAAATTGAACCGGAGCAGGTGGCGGCCGACTCTGTCAATCAGATGGTCTATATCACCACTTCCGAAGAAAAAGGCGCACTCCTTTACAATATCATCACGCGCCAGAACCTGACGCGTGTCATCGTGTTCTGCAATCGGCGCGATGAAACAAGGCGACTAACGGAATTTTTGCAGCGATACGGTATTCGATGTGCCATGATCTCCGGCGAAATCGCTCAGAACAAGCGCATAAAAACCCTGGAAGGCTTTCGGGCCGGTGACATTCGCGTCATGGTTGCCACCGATGTAGCGGGTCGCGGCATTCACATTGATGCGGTGAGCCACGTGATCAACTACACCCTGCCCCACGATCCGGAAGATTATGTGCACCGTATCGGCCGAACCGGTCGGGCCGGTGCCACCGGCACCTCCATCAGTTTCGCCTGTGAAGATGATTCCTTTTATATTCCGGATATTGAGACCTTTTTGGGTGATAAGCTGAACTGTATTCAGCCGGATGAGAATTGGTTGATATTGCCGGAAGCGCCCAAGCGAAAAGCACAGCGCCCCGAAAAATCAAGAGGTGATCGCGGCCGCCGGAGTGACCACCAAAACCGACGAAAGTCGGGACGTCGCCCAAATCGGCCCCAAAAGGCCGTCTGACCGGCAATTTGTTATATTCTCTATCAGTATTGAAATGAACACCATTGAAACCGGACTTGACTTATTTCTCCAATCCCCGCCTGACTGGCTAACCGGTCTGCGCCTCGGATTGTTGAGCAATCCGGCCTCGGTGAACAGCCGATTTGTTCATGCCCGGCAGCTTATCGAACTTAGGCTTCCCGGGCAGCTACGCGCACTTTTTTCACCCCAGCATGGATTTTTCTCGGAAAAACAAGACAACATGATTGAGTCGGATGACCGGGTCGATCCAATGCTTGCACTGCCGGTCTATAGTCTTTACGGAAAAACACGGCGTCCGACCCAGCGAATGTTTGACCAAATCGATGTCCTTCTCGTTGATCTGCAGGATGTCGGTACGCGGGTATACACCTTTATCTACACGTTATCCTACTGCCTGGAAGCGGCCAAGGCCTTTGGGAAGAAAGTCATCGTCTTCGATCGCCCAAACCCAATCAATGGCCTGACCATCGAAGGCAACCTGCTGTCAAATGATTCGAGATCCTTTGTGGGAAAATTTGCCATTCCCATGCGTCACGGTTTGACCATCGCCGAGATTGCCCGATTGTTTAACGAACATTTTCGTATCGGAGCCGATCTATCGGTTATTCCCATGGTGGGTTGGCGTAGATCCATGTATTTTCATGAAACCGGATTGCCATGGATCGCACCATCGCCCAATCTGCCCACCCCCGCTGCGTCAATGGTCTATCCCGGTCAGGTCATTTGGGAGGGAACCAATGTTTCCGAGGGGCGCGGCACGACACAGCCTTTTGAAATCTTTGGTGCGCCCTTTATCGATCCCGAAGCGATTCTTTCGAAAATCCCAGCAACATTTCTGAGCGGTGTTCATTTTCGTCCCATGGGATTTGAACCCACTGCCAACAAATGGCGGCAGGCGTTTTGCAACGGGTTTCAGATCCATGTGGTGAATCCCAAAACCTACCAGCCCTACATCACCAGCTTGCACTTTCTAAAAGCCATCAGAGATTGCTACACGGAACAATTTGCCTGGAAATCGCCGCCCTATGAATATGAATATGATCGACTACCCATCGACTTGATTCTCGGCGACACCGCGATTCGAGAACACATCGAACAGGGTGAATCCATCCGGGACCTGGCGGCTTCATGGGAAAAGGACCTCAAGGCGTTTGAGCAAATGCGGCAGCAGTTTTTTCTATATTAAAAGAGCCGGTTTCAAAATATTTTGTTTTCCAGGCACCAGGCATAGGTCTCTCGAATCCCATCTTCAAGGGAAATTTCCGGCTGCCATCCCAAATCTGTTATTTTGCCCACATCCAAAAGCTTCCGCGGTGTGCCATCGGGCTTTTGGGTGTCAAAGCGAAGGGATCCGGTGAATCCAACGATGTCTTTGATCAACAATGCCAATGCCGCAATGGTAATGTCCTGACCCCAGCCGATATTGACCAGTGGTGATCCGGCACCCTCGATCAAAGGATTTATTAGACCGGCACCCAGATTCATCATAAACAGGCAGGCTCCGGCCAGATCGTCCACATGCAGGAATTCGCGACGAACCGTTCCGGTTCCCCAGATTTCAACTTCGCCCGCATCTTCAGAATCGTTTGGTTTGATCTTCGCTTCGTGAAATTTTCGAATCAACGCCGGCAGCACATGGCTGGTTTCCAGGTCGAAATTGTCATTGGGCCCAAAAAGATTGGTGGGCATCACCGAGTAAAATTGCGTACCATATTGTCGGTTATATGACTGGCAGAGCTTGATGCCGGCGATTTTCGCAATGGCATACGGCTCGTTGGTGGGCTCAAGTGGACCGGTTAACAGGTATTCTTCCTTGATCGGCTGCGGGCAATCGCGTGGATAGATGCAAGAAGAGCCCAAAAAGAGCAGACGGCGGACACCGGTTTTCCACGCTGCATGGATCACATGGGTTTCAATGGCAAGATTGTCGTAGATAAATTCCGCCGGCCGGGTATTGTTCGCCCAGATGCCCCCCACCTTTGCGGCAGCCAGGACGACATACTCGGGCTGCGTTTTTTCAAAGAAAGACGTAACCGCCGCTTGACAGGTCAGGTCCAGATGTTGGTGATCACAGGTGATGATCTGCTCATAACCGGCGGTTTGTAGGGTTCGAATGATGGCCGATCCCACCAGGCCCTTGTGGCCGGCAACAAAGATTCTGGCGTCTTTTCGCATTTACATTCTCTCTTCAAAACTGTTAGGAGTCGGAAAACCACCTTTGACCGAAAGTGCGTCCCGAGCGGCTTCGTCCAGGTCGTTCAGCACCATTTCCTGTACAAGTTGCTCAAAGGACCTTTCCGGCTCCCAATTGAGTTCTTTGCGAGCTTTGGCGGGATCGCCCAGAAGCGCTTCCACTTCGGTGGGTCGGAAATATGCCGGATCAACGCAAACCAATACCTCTCCGAGCTTCAGCCGCTCCAGTCTGCTGTATTGCCGGTGTTTTTCAGTTAAGCATCCTTGTTGAATTTTCCCGACCATTCCTTTTTCAGTCACACCGGATCCCTGCCATTCGAGAATGATGCCGACTTCCTTGAATGCCAACTCGCAAAACTCCCGGACTGCATGCTGCTCACCGGTTGCAATCACGAAATCGTCCGGTCGGTCGTGTTGAAGGATCAGCCACTGAGCCAACACAAAATCTTTTGCATGTCCCCAGTCCCTCAACGCATCCAGGTTGCCGATGAACAAACGATCTTGCAGGCCCAGGGCAATCCGGGCTACCGCGCGAGTGATTTTACGGGTTACAAACGTCTCTCCGCGAATGGGTGACTCATGGTTGAACAGTATTCCATTTGAAGCGAACAAATCATAAGCTTCCCGGTAATTCACCGTGCACCAGTATGCATACAACTTCGCGCATGCGTAGGGAGATCGGGGATAAAACGGTGTATTTTCATCTTGGGGTATTGCCTGAACTTTGCCGTAAAGTTCCGATGTGGATGCCTGATAGAAGCGTGTTTTTTGGGAAAGCCCCAGCAACCGAATGGCCTCCAGTAGCCGTAAGGTTCCCAATGCATCAGCATTGGCCGTATATTCCGGTGATTCAAAGGAGACCTTGACATGGCTTTGGGCCGCCAGATTGTAAATTTCGTGGGGTTGCACCTCTTGAACGATTCGCGTCAGGTTGCCGGCATCCGTTAAATCTCCGTAATGCAGGACAAAACGCAGATTCTCTTCATGGGGATCCTGATACAAATGATCGACCCGCTGTGTGTTGAACAGGGAAGCGCGTCTTTTAATGCCGTGGACTTCATATCCCTTTTCCAATAAGAGTTCTGCCAGGTAGGCACCATCCTGACCCGTAATTCCCGTTATCAAAGCTCGCTTGGTCATGTTGTCCCTTCATTGGGCTCACGTTACTTGCGTTTTTGGCCATGACGACAGCCGTTGGCACACATAAAAAAACGCCCTGGATAAATCCCAGGGCGTATTATCGCAAATGGCTTGATTTAGGCTTTATCTGATTTCAGACCTTCAATTTCTTTTTTCAGATCGTCAATTTCTTGTTTGTAAGCACCCGAATCGTCGCCACCAGCCGGCGCGCCGACGGGTTCTTCTTTTTTCCATGTATCTTTCAACTCGTCAAAGCCAAGATACAGCGCCAAGGCGCCCCCCGCGAGGAGCATAACTGGAATGGCGCCGGCCAAAAGTTGAAGAAAAGGTTTCCACCAAACGGAAATACCGATAAGTCCGAGAACGGCTGCGACCGCTCCACCAATCAAAGTTTTCATAAAAATACAACCTCCTTACCAAATTATTTCAAAGTTATTTTTTCTTTTACAAATCAACGCTTCGACAAATTTACGGTCCCGCCTCGCATGGCTGCTTCGCCTGCGATTTTGATTTGACAGGTACCACAACCGTTTTATGAAGGCAAGGATATTTTTCTTCTTCGCGGTGTGAATAGATGAATTCAGTTCAAACACGACGTTCATTTATAACCTGCCGGCAATAA
>JAFDDL010000255.1 GCA_019310865.1 Deltaproteobacteria bacterium
CTGCATGTGGACAGCGCCGCGTTTGGTCATGCGCTCAAGTTCCGCCCAATCGCCGATTTCAGGCCCAAAAATCTTGAATGTCACCTTTCCTTCGGTTCGTGCAGTGACATTGGCGGCAAACTCCTTTATCAATGTATGCGTCAGGCTGGTTTTGGGCATCATGGCCTGCGCCACCTTCACCTTTATGCTCGGCAGTCCTTTCGCCTTTGCAGTTCCTTCAAGACTCCCAAAACCGATGAGCAAAAGCATGCACAAAACCGCAACAAATTGACCCCGCCTATGTTTCATATCTTACCCCCCTAAGGATCGGGGTCGCATCTTAATTATTAATTATTCGCTGCTTCACCGGGGTCGCATCTTAATTGTTAATTATTGCTTTCGAATAATTAATAATTAAGATGCGACCCCAAGCCTCGAAGATGCGACCCCAAACCTCGCTAAGATGCGACCCCCAATCTCAGCAGCCATTTAATAATATTTTTTCTCTCGATGATCGTATGTTTATAAACCAGGCTTTCTTCGGTTTCGTCAAGGGACAGAAGGAGGTTTTTCCCCTTCTTCAGATACTTATCGGCAAGTGAATAAGATGACAGTTCTCTTTTGGTATTTTCGTCATCGAGCGTCATGGTTACCTGAATTTTGACAAAGTCGCTGTTCGTCTCCTTGGCAATGAAATCTATTTCTTTCCCATGGCTTAATTCACCGAAAAATGGAAACTGCTTTTTCCTTGCCAGATTCAAAAAAACAATGTTTTCCAGCTGTTTTGATAAATTCGCGGTCGTATTTTCATACAAATTCAACAACCCGGTATCAACCATGAAATATTTTCTGGTTGTTTCAAAAATCCGCTGAAGCTTCCAGTCAAACTTTTTAACTTCAAAAATGGCGAATGTCTTTATGATGTATCCGATATAGGTAATCACCGTATCCTGAGTCACATCGGAACCACGGTTTTTCAAGTGATTCGTTATACGGGAAAACGCGGTTAGATTGCCGTTGTTCAGGGCGATATAATGGAGTATCATCTCAACGACATCCGCCCGCTTTATGGAGAACCGTTTGACGATATCGTCAAGGATCACTTTGCTGATGATGCCTTGCAGGTAGGATTTTTTCGCATCTTCGGTGGAGATGGCAAATGTTTCCGGCAGGCCGCCGAATTGGACATACTGGTTGAAATATCTTTTTATTTCCGATCGCCGTCTGTAGAATTCAAATTCATCCGATAGTTCAATGCCATGATATGTTAAGTACTCCTCGAAATTGAACGGCAGAATAAAAAACTCGATGAATCGTCCGGCTAGATTGCTGCCAAGCTCTGAGGACAAAAGCGCGGAGTTTGATCCGGTAATAATGATTTCGCTCTCATCCTCCAGCTCGTATAGGGTCCGGATAAACTTGTCCCAATCCCTGACCGTTTGGATCTCGTCAAAAATGAGCAGCTTTTTCCCTTTTTCGGCAATTTCGGTGTTAAAGACTTCATATATATCATTTAAGCTTTCAGGGCTGTTGATGTCAGCCAATCTGAAATCCTCGAAGTTGAGATAGAGAATGTTCCGGCTGTGAACCAACTGTTGATTCACGGCACGCCGGGCAACTTGCTGCGTTAGAAACGATTTGCCGGCTCTTCGGAAGCCCGTTATAATTTTTATCGGTTTCGAGCCGAGAGATGAAAATATGTCTTTCTCATAATCCCGCGTTATCCCTTCAATTTGAAGAAAGCGGTCTTGCCACAATGCAATGATCTTTTTTATTTCAGTTTTTTTCATACTAACCATCCACAAGTGGACATTATTTGCTATTTAAACAATGTATAAAGGGATAAATTCGGAAAATCAAGCTTTTTTTTCTAATTGACATTATTTGAAAGGATAATATAGAATGAATGACAAATGGGGTCGCATCTTAATTATTAATTATTTCTTTCGAATAATTAATAATTAAGATGCGACCCCTCAGCCGACCCCGCAGCTATTTCTGGTTAAAATCCATATAAGACCAATCCCCATCTTCTTCGAAATCCTTGCGTTCCTGTTCCGTGGTCGCTCTGAACACCAGCTCGCAGCAGTCGTCGCCATCCGGAATGGTTTTCAGGTGAACGAACTTCGTCTCCGGATTAAACGACATGAACTGAGCCGGATCCACGAGGCAGTAGAGACGGCCAAGTTCTTCGCCGCCGTACTCTTTCCAGACCTTGGCCCAAAGGCAGTCCTTTGCCCGAACGACCATCTCGCCGTTTTTCTCTCTGTATTCGATGGACGAATGGGTGCCAAAGGCCGGCAGCCCCTCGCCGGGAACCTTGGAATAGGTCTCCGGCGTCAATGGCAGCCCCTTTTCCAGGGCCTCCTGACGCGCCTTCCCGCCGATTTTCATCCCGTAATTTTTCATGGCTTTGACAATCAACGCCTTGCCGGCTTCCTCACCCATTTCTTTGACAATCGTCTCGGCGAATGCCAAGTGAAGCAACGCGAGGCGCCGAACCGCTTTCCCCACCTCGGCCTTGGCCTGTTCGAGGCTGATCATTTCATCATTTTTTTCCATTTTTGCTCCTATTTAACAATCTTATTGACATCAGGTTCCGTTATTGGTAGCTTCCAAAATATATTCATGATATTTTCACAGAACGTATTTGATACATACGTGATGCATTAGTTAGTCGATTATAAGAAACATGTCAAGGGAAAGCCACATGGTTAAGCTCACTGACTCGAAAAAGGAAACCGTGTTCCAGGCGTTGCGGGATAAGATCATCATGTCCGAATATCCCCCCGGAACAATCCTGACGGAAAAAATACTGGGCCAGGAGTTTGGAATCACCCGAACAACGCTGAAAGAAATCATCTACCGATTGGAAGAGATGAGTCTCGTGGAACTCATCCCCAGGGTGGGCATCAAGGTCACCGAAATCGATTACAACGCACTAATCAAAGATTATGAGGTCATGATTTACCTGGAGAAAATGGCCGCAACGCTTGCCGCACGACACATGACCGCCGACAAGATCAAACAGATCGGTGATTTGATCGACCAAATGGAAACCTCCTTTGACGACCATTTGAAAAACGTCCAACAGGACCACCTGCTTCATAAACTGGTCCACGAAGATTGCCGCAATCCAACTTTAATACAATTTTTAGAAAGTCTGCTAAGCCGTGCCCTCAGAATGGTCAATGCGTTATTAATTTTTTCGGATCCGGAAATGGTAGCGGAAAAACTCGGCATGACGGAGCTTAAAGAATTTCACAAAATGCTCGTTGAAAGAAAAGATGAAAAGGCAGGCTTCTATTTCGCCGAACACAGCAAGAAATACCTGAATGCGATCCGAAAAAAGCTATCCTCCGAGTCCTATCTATAGAGCCGCGGCTGGGGCCGCGCGGGTGGGGTCGCATCTTAATTATTAATTATTGTTTTTGAATAATTAATAATTAAGATGCGACCCCGAACCTATGTGACCCTTTGGCCTTTTCGAATTGTCACCAAGTCCTTTACCACCAAATCCTTGGACAAGGGCTCCAGCGTCACGTCATCTTCGATCATGGTCTGACATAGCAGACCGGGCCTGCCGTTAATTCTTCCCATGCAGCGCACGCAAATGCCCAGTGCGCATCCGGCATGGTCATAATAAGACAGGGTATCATCCAGGTTCTGATATATGTAATCCAACACATTCATGGCGCTGGTTCCACTGACGATCGGAACCCGATAGGCCTTGTAGCAAGGTTCCGCATCCACCGTGGGATCAAAGCGAAAAACTGTTGCCGTGATATCCTTTTCATTCATTGCATGATTTCCTTTTTCTTGATGCAAAAACGCCCAACCGCCTCTAATGCCCGCCGCCGATGTCCGAGTGGGCCGCCATCATCTGCTTCAAGGTCTCCTGGTAGGATTGAACGCCTGTTGGAAGCGCGGTCTTGGTGACCGTCACCGGCCGATGATTTATGTCCATTTGCCCATTCACCAACCGGACGATGCTCTCCTGGAGCCATCCTTCGTTATCGGTGTCCGGAAAATCTTCCCGGAAATGAACGCCCCGGCTTTCGGTTCTGGCCAGCGCGCTTCGGGCAGCGGCCTCGAGCAGGTGAACCATGTTTTTCAGCTCCAGCACATCGAACCACCCCTTGTTGTAAACACGGCTTTTTGACGACACGCCCAGGTTCGGCAGTTCGGTTTGCTTAATGCCCTCGAGAAAGTCGATAAAGGCAGACAATTCAGATCCGGTTCTCACCGGAGATAGGTCCGCGTGAGCCCGCTCCTGGATGCGTCTCCGGAGCTGCGCCGGGCTTTCATCGCCGCCACGTTCCAGGGGTGTCAACGCCGCTTCCATCATGGCCTTCAGCGCCACGTTTTCCGCCTTGGCGCCTTGCGCCGACAGAGCGTAATCAGCGGCGTTTTGGCCGGCATCAGCCCCATGCACCAGCATCTCAGTAATGGCCGCAAAGACTCGGTTGGCACCAAAGGGTCCCAGCACGCATTCACCGGCGGCAAAGAGCCCTGCCACATCGGTTTCAAACTGCTCGTTGACGACGATACCGCCATCAAAATATTCCACCGCGGGCCCCACCTCAACCGTTTCGCCGGCCTTGAAGCGGGCGGCAATTCCCGACAAGTCGAGGGCCTTGTACTTCCAGTTGGGCATCCATTGGGAAGCCTTTTCCTCGAACTCGGAAAAGGGAACGTCCCCCAGGCCATAGAACACACCTCCCAGCGGGCCTGTTTTGCCGGCTTTTGCCTCGAGAGCGGATGCAAATGAGATAAAACATTTATTCCATTCCGTGGAAGTGCCCATTTTTTGAACCAGGGGATCAAATTTTTCCAGAAAGGGCTCACCCCGACTGTTGTTCAGGCTGCCGCCGAACAGGTAGTGGAAAAGATATGTTGCCAGGCTTCCCCGGCAATGGGGCGGCTCGTAGAGAACGTTGGCGCAGAAGGTGATAAACTCCATGTTGCCGATATCCGCCCCAGCCCGGTGCGCCATGGCGATCCCGTCACCGGATAGATCCCGCATGCCGGTGTTGGGCCAGAAGGCCTTGTGCCAGCCGCCGGTGGCGATCACCACCGATTTGGATTCAAAGATGATAAATTCACCGGTCTTGACATCCAATCCCACGGCACCGGTAACCCGCCCGTCTTGAACCGTCAGGTCCAGGACGAAAATGTCTTCCATAAACGACACTCCCACCCGTTTTGCCTGTTTCAGCAGGGCGTCCATGATGCCGATGCCGCTGCCATATACCGCCCGCTCCTCCGACCCGATGATTTTCCATCCCCAATCAAGAAGCTCCTGCAGTCGATCGGGTGCGTTTTCTATATACTGATCGCAGAGCTTCTGGTTGTTGAGGAAGAAACCATTGGTGAGCATATCGTTCAGAAATTTATCCCGGGTATCCTTTGACTCTCCCGGAAATCCCATTTTGCTGAGGCTCAAGCCGTCCAGAGTAAAATCCGCGCCGGCCATAGGTGTTGCGCCGCATCGGGCCAGGGGCCCTTTGCTGAGAAGCAGCGCATTTGCACCCTTTTCCCGGGCGCCTATGGCCGCTCGGAACCCGGCGCCGCCGCCACCGATAATCAACACGTCGGTTTTCACACTCGTTTTCATCATTTCACTCTCTTTCCCGTGCCGGCTTTACCGGCAACGACAATCAGGGCACCGAAGGCCGCCCGATTCTTATGGATATACGATTTTCAATTTCTTCCACTGATCCAGCTGGCTCTCTCCAGGTGCATCACATAATACTTGGGACTGGGACCGATGTGCCGACTGATGCCCCCTGAAAGATTTCAATATAATTATGTGATGCATCACATGTGCATTAAACAATTTATTTAGCGGTGTCAAGAAAAAAATGACGGATAGCTCAGCCCCTATAAAATGATCGGCA
>JAFDDL010000006.1 GCA_019310865.1 Deltaproteobacteria bacterium
GGGCTTTTCCGGGAAACGCTCAGCCAGAAGCTGGACACCTGCCCCGCATGCCATGGAAACCAGGCAATCATAGTCGGCCACCAGGGCATCGAGCCCCTCGAAATATTTCAGGTTGCATTGTCGTTCCACCGTGTAGGCGTCGAGCCGATTGGGCTTGTTTTCATTTTTATAGCGCCGGTTGATATCCGTATTGAGTGTCTGGACCTCCTTTTGCCCGCCGGCCAGACAGACAGAGACACATCCGCCGCACCCGATGTTCAAGACGCGCGTGTATTCTCCGATAGCATCCATTATTTCTTCAATGGGTTTTTGTTTTGCTTTTATCACAATGGTACCTCCATGATTGGTAGAAAAGGTTTTGAAACCACTTCTAAGCAGTCAGTCATTATCTCAGATGACACTCCCCGCAAAGCTCCGGTCCGGTGGCCTCGTCGGCCTTGCGCAGGTCGATATGGCATTTAATACACTGGTGATGAAAGGCCTCTTGAAGTCCAGTCTTCGCGTCTGTGTTGTGGCATGAGCCGCACAGTACTTCCGGATTGTCTTCCTCGAGTTCGTCTTCATCGAGAATGTTCTCCCCGTCTTCATACTTGTGATGGCAATCGAGACAATCATAGCCATCCATGTGAACCTCATGGGGGAACAAGACGGCCGGTCGCTGTTTGCCGTCGTATTGTGCCGGATTGTCCAGCAGTATTTCCTCTTCCTGACCGTAAGAGAGGGACAAGCCAAACAGAATCATCAACGGTAGCAGGATGGTCGGTACCCAAATGTATTTTTTAAAACGGGACATAGTTATGTTAACCTTTCAATCCGCAATTCGAATCATTTTCTAGCAAGTGACGATTCTTTGCGGCCATTTATTCTTCGTCATAAGTTCGATACACGTCTTGCGTGCGACAAATATTTCGAGCCAGTGTGATCATCTCCGGAATATCGATTCCAAAGGGGCAATAGCACCGGGTGCACAGCACGCATCGATTCCAGGCGATGTCGCCGATCTCCTCAAGGGTTTCCCGGTCCACCTTCCCGCGTTTTTTATACAACTTGCCGATGGAATTGATGAACTTATGCGAGGGCATGTACACCGGATCATTGTCTTTGGTGTTATATAAAAAACAGCTTTCGGCGCATAGACTGCAATGGGCGCAGGCCCGCAGCCAGAGTTTCATTTTGGCCTTATGGGGCGCCATGGCCGATTGTATGTCTTCAATATTTATGGCATTTGTATTGGTTTCCGTCATGTTGGTCTCCGCATGTCAACGGTTTTAATTGACTATTTACCACGCCCGACTTCCCTGGCCCAAGGTGTGCTCATTAACCACCATAAACCGGTTCAGAAAAAAGAAGATCATATGAACCAGCTTGGTAAACGGGATTGCCATCAGCATGATCTCACCGCAGAGCATGTGAATGATCATCATGGTCCGGTAATCGTAAATCTGATGATAGGCAAGAAATCCGGTCAAAAACGGTGCAATGGCAATTGCCAGCACCAGGTAATCGTAAAAACTGGTGATGGACCGCACCCGGGACAAGAATATTCGTCGAAGCAGGAAATAGGCGCAGCAGGCCAGAAAGATGAGTGTTAAAACATCGGTCACGGTTTCTGAAAAAGCGGCCAGACTCAACCCCCAGGACAGATCAAACAGCTCATTATGGCCCAGGAGAAAAATCGGGGTGATAAACAGGCAGATATGAAAAATGGTGCTCACCGTAATGGTAACCGGATGCACACCGAGCACGGTCATTTTCAGGGATCTTAACCAGGTGACCAGTTTCCGGCCCAAAGGCGTCTTCTCCGTTGCCTTTTTAATTCGAATCGTCGGTACATGGGGCGAAAAGCCCGCCTTGCGGCTCAGCGTGTAAAAGCGGATAATCTGAAACACGGTACCGGCCATAAAAACGATAAAAGAGACCCAGACCAACGGGCCGCGAACAAGATCGTACATTCGTCACTCCTGACAAGTGGTTGCCAATCTCATGGATTGGGGGCGGTTCACACGGTCGGCCGTGGCAGAACCTTTGCCTGTTCGGCGATCTCCGGCACCTTATGCTCCCATTCAATGGCCATTAAATGGATGCCCGCGACGCCTTTCATTTCTTTGAACTCTTCAATTTGTTCACAGGCCATCTTGATGCCTTCGGCGGCCTGTTCTTTTCTTTTAACCCCTTTTATGCGCTGGATGACTTCATCCGGAACATCCATGCCCGGAACCGATTTTTGCATGTATCGCGCCATACCAAGACTCTTCATGGGCGTGACGCCGGCCAGAATGTAGACCTTTTCCGTAAGGCCCATGTCGTTGGCCTGCTTGACCCACTCGCGCATTCGGTCCATGTTGTAGATGCACTGGGTTTGTATGAAATCCGCACCGGCGGCGACTTTTTTGGCCAGGCGATGCACGCGCCATTCAAACGGTTCGGCAAAGGGATTGGCTGCCGCACCAATGAACATTTTCGGCGCCACGTCGATTTCGGCTTCGCTGAGGAATTTTTCCTCATCGCGCATTTTCTTGACCATGCTGATCAACTGCATGGAGTCGATATCGAACACGCCTTTGGCATTGGGATGATCGCCAAACATCTGATGATCCCCGGACAGGCATAGCAGGTTCCGGATACCATGGGCATAGGCACCGAGAATATCGGCCTGCATGGCCAACCGATTTCGATCGCGGCAGACCATCTGGTAGTTGGGCTCCAGCCCCTCTTGCATCGCGATGATCGAGGTGGCCCAGCTGGACATGCGCACCATGGCGGTCTGGTTATCGGTAATATTGACGGAATCGACCATTCCCTTCAGTGGGCGGGCTTTTTTCCGAACCGCTTCCACATTGGCGCCCCGGGGTGGACCCAGTTCGCCGGTGAATGCGAAATGGCCGGCTTTAAGGACTTTTTCAAGGTTACTGCCTGATTCCATAACGTTCCTCTTTTATTCCAATTTTATTCCAAGCGGCTCAGGGAGCCGGTTACAATTCCCGAAGCGTTGAATGGTTCACCGTTTCAACCGGAATTTACATCGAAACGATTTTTTTACACAACGACATCGGTTGTGTCAAGTCATTAGTCGGTCTTTCAAGGCGTTATCGAGAAAATATATATTAATAACAAATGGTTGTAATCGGATGGGCTTGCGGCTACATCGGCGCAAAAATAAGGCGGCTTGCCCACCTCCACTGTCCAGGGCGGTATGACCTCACCGACCCGGTTGCCGGCTGTTTTTTATAATCTTTCCGGTTGTTGTCTGACTCAGCTAAGGATCGGGAACTAAATAAATTGGACGAAGATTGCGAAGGATTGAGGTCCGTATTCAAGGCGCGTTGAAGCTCGCATACTTTACGTATGTGGGCTTTAACGTAACGCAGAAGACGGGCCTCAAGACGACCATCGTTCAAGTTATTTAGTTCACGATCCTAAACCCGATGATGGCGCTTTTTCAAGTTTTATGATAAAAAATCCGTTCATCAATGCTGACAAAGGATTCCAAAAAGGAGAGGTGGCATGGAAAAGTGGTTTTTTATCGTCGAGTCCAATTGCACCGATTATGCGCGTGAGGCTGAATTCAATGAATGGTATGACGAAATTGACCTTCCCGATGTGCTCAAGACGGCCGGATTCGTCAAGGTGACCCGATACGCATGTGAGACGGACTTAAATCAGCGCTATGACAGGATTGACACGCAGGCAGGAAAGGGCAAGTATCTTGCCCTGTATGAGATAGAGACCGACGACATCGACGGGGTGATGAAAGCATTGGACAAGGGCGTGGACAAGATGAGGGACCGGGGGCGGCTGACCGATTTGATATCGGTTGTGTCACGACGCCTCTATAAGCAGGTTGGCTTCCTTGCCAATTACAATTAATGTAAATGTAAAAGGGGACCTCCTTTTAGAGTTTGTAGTTTACTTTTTATAACCGTTCGTTACTTATTATTTTTCATTGCCTTTAGATCGCTCTGTACACCACCGGCAGGCCGTCATCAATCAGCTGAACACGTCCCTCCGCAATAAGATACTCCAAGTGAACGGTAACTTCCGAAACGGCAAAATAGGCTTCTCCACTGGTCTTTCGCCGGAAGAGTTTTTCAACGATATCGTAAATAGACCGGTTACCGTTTCCCAATGCGCTTCGAATCGATTTCATCATTTGCTGATGATAGTCAAAATAGGTTGAAATAAGGTGAGCCGGATCATCGACATATTCGCCATGGCCTGAAAAAACATAACGAATATCCATAGCTGCCAGTTTTTCGAGCGAATTCAGATGTGCTTTCAGACTTTGGTAATTTGGGGTTTTTAGCCGGTGGTGCTTGAGCTCCATGATGGCGTTGGGGGGGAAATGTTTTATGACCGTATCCCCGCTGAACAAAATTTTTCGGTCCGGATCATAAAGACAACAGGCCCCAGGGCTGTGGCCAGGCGTATGAACCACTTTCAAGCGGTAACCGTCACCTGAAAAAGTCTGACCATCTTCCATGGTTGACAGGTTTTCGATGGGGTCGGCCATACTCTCCAGATCGTCAAAGTGTTTCCTGAGCATCATTATTTCTTTATTCGGCATGTTCGCACGAATGAAAAAGCGCTCCACCGTTTCGTCCCAGTCCCAGACACGCCCGCCACATTCTTCTTTTGAAATACGCCATTTGTCTTCGGGGTGGATAAAACAATCAACCGGGCGCCCGGCCGCCTCGATTATTGTTGTGGCCAGGCCCACATGATCGCCGTGGCAATGGGTGAGAATAATTCGTTCGACATCGCCCCAGCCAAATCCCAGGGCGTTGAGTTGATTTGCTATGGAAGCAAACGCCTCCGGGGATTTGGTGCCGGCATCAATCAGGGTGATCGGCCCGTTGCCGACGGCAAACATATTGACCGAAAGGAGAATGGAATGACCCGCCGGCGCCGGCAACGTCAGCGCATGAATATTGTCGATGGCGGGAAATGCCCTTAATTTCTTCATTGATGATTTTTCCGGGCCGTTTTAATAGGACCTTGGCAGGCCCAGGATATGTTCGCTGGTATAGTTCAGCGTCATCTGCTGGGTAATGGGCGCCAGCCGAAAGAGTTGGACTTCCCGCCACCACCGCTCGATGTGATACTCCTTTGCGTACCCATACCCGCCCAGGGTCTGCATGGCATGGTAGGTCGCCTCGATGCACGCCTCCACGGCCAGGTATTTGGCCATGTTGGCAATATCGCCGACCTGTTTTGCATTTTTTTTCTGATCATGCAAGGTGGCGGCTTTGAGGACGGCCATCCATGCACATTCCAGTTTGGCATGGGCCGCCGCAAGGGGGAATTGTATTCCCTGATAGGCGCCAATGGGTCCATCAAAGACCACCCTTTCTTTTGCGTATGATACAGCGTGCTTGATCGCTATCCTTCCGGTCCCGACGGCGCCTGCGGCGATCAGAATCCTTTCAGGGTTGATGGTTCCCATCAGATGAAACCAACCATTGCCTTCCTCTCCAAGGAGATTTTCTTCGGGAACCTTCAGGTCGCTTATCCCCAGGTCGTAGGTGGGCGAGTAATTCATGCCGTGCTTGGGGATATAAGAGCTTTTAATGCTGTTGTTGGGCAACTCCACCAAGAACAGAGAAATGCCTTTTGATTTTTTGACCGCCTCATCCCGGGGCGTTGTCCTGGCCACCAGAAGCATCAGTTGGGACTCCCGGGCATTGGTGATGAACATCTTATTTCCGTTGATGATATAGTTATTTCCATCTTTTTGTGCAAACGTGGCAATGTTCAGGGTATTGGTACCCGCGTCCGGTTCCGTCAGGCCAAAACAGGTGATGATTTCCCCTTCTGCAATCCTGGGCAGGTATTTTTGTTTTTGTGCCTCGTTCCCGTGATGGGCTATGGAAAGGCCACCCAGGACACCCATCAAATAATTATTGACGGGTGCGGCGCCTCCACCGTTGCTGCACAACGCCTCGAGGGCCAGCGCCCCCTCGGTGAGTGTCATCGCCGTACCGTCATATTCATCTGAAATCCCCAGGCCGAGGAAGCCAAGATCTCCCAGCGCTTCGAAAAAGTCGCGTGGAAACTCATGCTCTTCTTCCTTTTCGTACCAGTATTCAGGGCCAAATTTCTTTGCGATCTCTTTGGCCGACTTGACGATCATTTTCTGCTCGGTGCTTAAATCAAAATCCATAACATACTCCAATGAGCCTTTTATGTCTTCGCAGTTTATTCTTCATTCTTGAAACTACTTCTACACTTTGAATGCAAGATAGTCCTCCCGAGCCGGTGAATAAACCTCGACGCCTTCTGAAGCCTCAAGCGTTTCACCCTGGTGCTCAACACCTGCGGGTATGGACCAGCAATCGCCAGGTTCAACGATGTAGACTTCTCCGCCGATGGTGAACTTTATTTTCCCTTTCAAGAGGGTGCCGGTCTGTTCATAGGGGTGGTTGTGGCCGGCATGAACCTGGCCGCCTTCCATGCTGAATTTGATCATCAGCATTTTTTCTCCGTGAACCACCGTTTTCAAGTTCATACCCGGGGCCAGTTCTTTGTAATCCGTTTCCTTGGTTTTATAAATCATGATGGGTTCTCCTTTATGAATAAATGTTACCTTAAATCCTCTGTAGCAAATGCTAAATCCAGTGCTTCGAGTTTTTCTTTTGTGGGAATCCCTTTTGAGACATCCCAGCCCCTTTCCTCGTAATACCGATCCAGCATCGCTTCGGTTTTGTTTTCGTCGAGTCGCTCCTTGCCGCTATAATCTTCGAGTTGTGCAGCCTTGTCCCCCATCTGAATGGATTCCTTGATCCACCGTTTAGGAAACTTGTCGTCCTTTCGGTCGAATCCTTCTCGGGCATTCAAGAGCTTCTGCAGGTTCCAGACCCTTTCGCCGGCTTTCAGGTACTCTTCTGCGGACATGGGAATGCCCGTAACCGCTTCGAAAAGCGCTGCGCTGGTGGCAACCGGGTACAGACGCCCGATAAAAAACCGGAAGCAAAGACCGACGCAGTTACAAGCCGCATTGTTATTTTCCACGTAGGGAAGCAGGCGGGCCACATCCCAGTCACCATTTGCAAAGATCCGTTCCCGGGCTGCTTCAGGGACCCGGTAATGTGCAGCGGCCAAGCCTTCGATGAGTTCCGTCGGCACTTTGGGGATAACCGTACTCGGGGTCCGAACCAGGGCGTAAGAGTTGCCGCCCCGGGGCAGTGTCAGCATCCCCATGGTCTCAATGCCCAGGTTAGTACGACCGTCTGCAAACGGCATCAGGCCTTTCACATGAATGGCAAGTTCCTTTGCTTCGGGTATCCTTTCCAACAGAGCGGGGATGCCATCGGCGACCGTCGCCCAGATTCCTTCCCGGTTGACCATCTTTTTTGTAGCGGCCACCACGGTGTCGTAGTCTGATTTCGGAACCATGCCCAGTTCGTCTTCACTGACCAGGCCTTTTTCATACAGTTCAACCATCAGTTCGATCAGGTACGGTCCATCGAGTAGGTCCAGGCCGTATCGGTTATACATGTCGGCGCATTTTACACCCCGATTGATGCTCATCTCAAAGGGAAAGCAAAAGCTGATAATTCCCTCGGAGGCCACGGACTGCAGGGTCTCCAGCCCTTCGAATTCACCCGTTTTGATTCTGAGCATGGACTTGTCGCAAGAGATGCAAGACGGCGGCGCCCAGGGGAAGGTTTCGATGGTCTTTAAAAACGGCTTGGTGCCATAAGCGGCCTTAACGTCGTCCCCCATGGCCGCCCGCCGCTTGTTGTCCACCAGCATGAGGCCCGAGTCGATCCAGGTGTCGGCAATCCCCATGAGTCCGACCTTGATAAAAAACTCACGGTTTTTGTCCGACAAGGCCTTTTTTACCACCTTCTCGTAAAGTGCTTGAAACTTTTCCCGATCCGCGATCTTAATGCCTGCGCTGCCCTTGACGACAATGGCCTTGAGATTTTTTGACCCCATGACAGCCGCCAGTCCCCCCCGGCCCAGGGTGGCTGTCTTGTCGATGAGGGCCAGGGACATTTTCAGCTGGTTTTCCCCGGCCTGACCAATGCTGATAACAGAAATCTCTTCACCATGGATGTCGCGAAGTTCATCCGTTGTTTCAACAATGTCGCGCCCCCAGAGAGCCGACGCGTCACACAACTCCACCGTTTCATCGGTAATGTAAAGATAGACCGGTTTGTCCGATGCCCCGGTGATGGCCACGTTGTCATAGCCGGCCCACTTGAGCTGGGGGCCGAATCCGCAGCCGGCGGCCGTGCCGATGGTGCCGTTGACGGGAAACTTAGTCGTTGCCGTCATCTTTGCAGCGGATGGCGTCGGTGTTCCGCAAAGGGCCCCGGCCCCAAGGATCAGCGCATTGTCCGGGGACAGCGGGTCAATCCCCGGCTTGATCAGATCGTAGGCGAGGCGCATGTTAATGCCCTGCCCGCCCAGGTAGGCCTTTGCCATGTCAGGATCCAGGGGCTGCGCATCCATTGATCTCAAGCTTAAATCCACGTACAGGATCTTACCTGCATAACCACCGGATATCGTCATGTTTCTTTCCTTTCTTTAAACACCCTGGCGCCGTAATAGCACGCCGTCACGCATTCCCCGCAAAGGGTGCAGTCACGCGTTAACGTAATCTTTTCCGTCTTGTCCCGCCCCTTGATCCGAGTTCGGGCCAAGGTTGGGTTGACAATCCCTTCATATTTGAGTGAACATGCCATCAAACACAGATAGCATCGTGTGCATTTTTCGGGATGAACCGAAAATTTTCGTTTTTCAATTTCCTGTTTTTCCACAGCAAGGTTCCCCCATAATGGTTTCAGCGATGTCCTTTTTCCCGTTCACGGGCAACGTCAATGAATGCCGCTGCGTTCTAGACCGGGACATCGCCTGGAATCAGTCGCCCCGGGCTCAGGACAAACCCACTGCCCGCACCGAGACGATCGCATACTTCATTCACCTCCTGGCGAATATGGTCCGTGGAACTGAACATCATCGTTCCCTGGGTTCCGTAGCCGCCCCACAGCGTGATGTACTTTCCGTATTCGCGCTTGATCCACAAAAAATCCACACCGCCCGACTGTTCAGGATTGAGCAAATCCACACCGGTGCCGACAATCTCGTCCATATATGGACCAATGGCGCCTTTCAGGCGCATGGCAAGATGGCAGCCGGCATCATGAACGGCATCGCTGAGCTGCTGCAACCGTTTTACAATGTGACGCTGCCAGATTGCGGAAGAAATCTGGAATTGCCCTGTACTGCCATAATCGTCGTCCAATCCGATGCAGTCCACATCCATTTCCGCCCGGCAGCGCTGCATATTGGCCAGAAGCTTCGTCATGATGCCGTCAAGCAATTCGTCAACGGCGTTGGGGCGGATGGTCAGATCCAACCGCAGGTTTTCTTCGCCGCGTGTGAGGATGGCCTGGCGCCAAAGGGAGCCGAGACAGGCCACCTGGTATTTATCCCCACCGGCAGCTGCCGGTTCTTTTGTGCCACGATTTTTCTCATCCGGATCCGGTATTCGATACCGGTTGATACATTCAATACCGCTGTCAACGATCCCGCCTATGCGTTCTACACCGTAATGCAAGGCCAGTTTCGATGCCATTTTCCTGTCAAACTGAATCAAATATGGAATTCGTCCTGTGTCCCTGTGGTTGATGGCGTCCAAAATGAGATCCCGCTTGGTCGGTTTTTCGGTATCAATGCTCATGGTCCGGAAGTCCTTTATAACGCTAATCCAACGACTGTAACAGCTTTGCCAATCGCTTGGTGCCTTCGGCGACTTTATCCACCGGCATGAAAGAATAGTTCACCCGCATATGGTTGTCGTGCCCTTTCTCGACGAAGAACGGGGCGCCCGGGACAAAGGCGACTTTTTTCTCCACGGCCTTTTTAAACAATTCCACCGTGTCGTATTTTTCAGGAACCGTCACCCAAGTAAAAAACCCACCTTCGGGCCGGGTAAAAGAAACCGAATCCGGAAATTCGTTTTCCATGATCTCCATCATGGTATCCCTTTTTAGCTTATAGGCGGGAATCATCTTTTTGATCTGCTCATCCAGGCTGTACATTTCCATATATTTGGTCAGCTGCCGCTGGCATATGGTGGACGAATGCAGGTCACAGGCTTGCTTGATTTTATTGTATTTCGGCAGCAATTCATCACTAGCGCAAATCCAGCCAAGCCTGACCCCCGGTGCGCAGATTTTAGAAAACGATCCGAGATAAATGACAATCCCGCTGGTGTCGAAACTCTTGACCGACGGAATCTTTTCGCCCTCGTAGCGCATTTCGATATAGGGACTGTCTTCGACGATGGGCACATTGTACGCCGTGGCGAGATCGACCAGGGCTTTTCTTCTTTCCCGGCCCATTGACAAGCCGGTTGGGTTTTGAAAATCCGGATTGATATAAATCATCTTGGCTTCGGGATTTTTCTTTAGAACGTCTTCAAGAACCTCGGTGATCATCCCGTTTTCATCCATGGGCACTTCGGCATACCGGCACTGGTATGAATCAAAGGAGTTGACGGCCCCTAAGTAAGTCGGGCTTTCCACGATCACCAGATCACCCTTGTCCAGAAACAACCGGCCCGAAAAATCGATTCCCTGCTGGGACCCGGTGGTGATGAATATATTGGCCGAAGATGTGTCCACGCCCACCGACGTCATTCTTTCTTCGGCAATGATTTTTCGAAGCGGCTCGTATCCGTCCGTCGTATCGTAGGCGATCATCGGTATTCCATACTCCTCGAACGCCTTTGCCGAAGCTTTGGAAAACGCCTCGATGGGATACAGCTCCGGTGCCGGCGCACCGCCCGCCAGGGTTATGATTTCAGGGTTCATGGCAAGGGCAAATAACTCCCTGATGATACTGGTGCCAAATGCGTCCATTCGCTCGGAATATCGTAACGTCATGGTTGTCTCCTTATTCTGGTCATTTGTCATTTGTCATTAATCATTATTTTAATGAATCTATACTGCCTGGCATTCTATCGCCTCTATCCCTTTGTTGATGGCAGCCTGGTTAACGTCAAAAAAAGCTGCCTTTCTTGCCAGCTGTACCTTCATGGTGTCAATCAACTGATCGGGGGCCAGAATTTTAGAAACATTCAGATAGGCGCCCAGCATGACCATATTGGCTGCCCGGTCGGAGCCTGCCTCCCGGGCAATATCATCGGCCGGCAATGCATACACCGTAACATCATCCCGATCTGTTTCGCCCACTGCATGGGACGTGTTGATGATCACGACCCCGCCGGCCCTGACCTTCCCCTTGTATTTATCCAGGGACGGCTGATTCATGGCAATAAACACATCCACCTCTGCGGGCATGGGTGAGGCGATCTTGTCATCCGATATCACCACGGTGCAGTTTGCCGTTCCGCCTCTCTGCTCAGGGCCATAGGACGGGTAATATGTCACATTTTTATCCGCTTCCTGGGCCGTGAAGCCCAAAAGCTGTCCCATCAACATAACCCCCTGGCCGCCAAATCCGGCGATCATCAATTTATTTTCCATTGTTTTCGTCTCCTTCCGGCACTTTATACTCTCCCAGCGGAAAATTTGGAATGGTATTTTCGGTCATCCATTTTAAAGAATCCACGGGCGACATCCCCCAACAGGTGGGGCAGTTCGACAACAGCTCCACAAACACATAGCCGGCATCGGCCAGCTGCAGTTCAAAGGCCTTGCGAATACCTTTTTTAGCCTTTTTTATATTCTTGGGTGAGTTCAAGGCAAACCGTGCCACATACACCGGGGCTTCCAGCTGGGATATCAATTCACACATCTTCAGGGGATATCCGGTGGATTCGACATCTCTTCCCCGGGGAGAGGTGGTGGTCTTCTGACCGATGAGGGTGGTGGGCGCCATCTGCCCGCCGGTCATCCCATAGACGCCGTTATTTGCGAAGAAGGTGATTATTTTCTCGCCGCGGTTGGCGCAGTGCATGATCTCTGCCAACCCGATGGAGGCCAGATCCCCGTCACCCTGATAGGTAAAAACGACTTTATCCGGCTGCATCCGTTTAAAACCGGTGGCTGCTGCGGGCGCACGACCATGGGAGCAGGCGATGTTGTCAATATTCCAGTACAAGAGTCCCAGTCCGCTGCAACCCACGGGGAGGAATGCGACGGTTTTCTCTCGTAAGTCGAATTCATCAATAGTTTCAGCAATCAGGTTATGCGCTACGCCGTGCAAACACCCCGGGCAGTATGTGCTGGACACATATTTCAATGATTTGGGTCTGCTGTAAACTTTTTTCATTTTAGAGGCCCTCCCCGGCAGTCATTTCTTTCACTTTTGTGACAATTTCCGCATCCTGAACCGGAACCCCACCGGACCGGTTATACGAGGAAATGGGAATGTTACCGCAAACGGCCAGCTGGACGTCCTCGACCATCTGCCCGGGGATCGCCATTTCAGAACACAGAATATGTTTCACACGAGTCGAATCCAATTTCCGGTAAGACGCATAGGGAAAGGGAGAAACCGTAATGGGCCGGATCAAACCGGCTTTAATTCCCTGCTCTCTCAAGGTTTTCATGGCGGATTGCGCAATTCTTCCGACAAAGCCGAAGGCGGTGATAACAATTTCGGCATCGTCGAGCATCAACTCTTCAACCAGGACATCCTCTTTCTGCCACCTTTCATACATCTGGGCCGTTTGGATATTGAACTGTTCCACCTGTGCCTCGATGGGCGAAACAAACGACGTGATGGATCTCGAGTCCCGCCCTTTGCAGCCGGTGATGATCCAATCACTTTTATCGGGAAACGTCGTTTTGTCTTCCGGCAGCACCACCGATTCCATCATATTTCCGATGGCTGCATCTGTAAACACCATGACGGGGTTCCGATCCCGGTCGGCATAATCAAAAGCTTTGTATGTCAAATCCACCGCCTCCTGTACGGTGGCCGGCGATAGTACGATCATCTTGCTACCGCCGCAGGTAATGGCCTTGGTGGCCTGGAAATAATCCTGCTGAGACGGCCCGATACTCCCGATCCCCGGTCCGCCCCGATTGACGTTTACGATCACCGCCGGTATCCGAGCGCCGGCCAAATGGGATATTCCCTCAGACTTCAAGGCAATCCCGATGCTCGATGAAGAGGTCATGGCTCGGGCCCCGCCGGCGCCGGCGCCGTAAAGCATATTGCTTGCAGCCACTTCGCTTTCAGCCTGTAGAAAAACGCCGCCGACTTCCGGCATCCGCCTTGACATGTATTCCGGCATCTCATTTTGCGGTGTGATGGGATACCCGGCAAAGAATCTACAGCCGGCGCGAATGGCAGCCTCCGGAATCGCTTCGTTGCCCTTCATAAATACCTTATCCATATGACCTTCCTCCTGCGGCGCTTGATCACCGCATAGTTGTTTAATGTCCATTCAGAAATAGGATAATTTTTGTAATTAGCCATTTATGGATGGACATTTTTAAGCCTTTTTTTCGTCTTTATATACTTCGATTGCGGCGTCCGGGCATGAGATGGCGCATAAGGCGCACCCGATGCAATCATCATTGACCATTTCCGAATACCGATACCCCTTTTTATTGACGCCCTTTCCGATCCGAAGGACTTCCTTCGGGCAGGCTGCCACACAAAGCTGGCAACCTTTGCAAAACTCTATTGCAATTTCTACTTTCGACATTTTAACTTCCCTTTTTCAAACGGTTCGGTAAAAACTTAATTCCAAACCCTAAATAAGTCGCATATAGGGTCTGATCCTAATAATATATTTTGCTGATCCGTTGAATCCGCCGTTGCATATTGTTTCCGGAACAGCCAGTATTTGAACCGGATACCCGATATTTGCCAGCATTTCACTCGTTTTTTCATGGCCGTAGGCGATATCTTTCGAACTTGCATCCATGCCCGCAAACGGATTGCTGATAATCTGGATTCGTTTGATTCCGGAGGCCCGCTTGATGCTATCAATGGTTTGCGCCACCTGAACCTGTTTCCCGGAGAAGGCCCGGTAATAGTTGACGATAAAATAGGCTGCCGTGTCCCGGTCATTTAAATGGTCGGCGTATTGGCCAATGTTGATAGCACCGGTTGCATTGCCCCCCACGTCAAGTATGGCCAAGTTCCTGTCATCATCGAGGATGGTTTCAACCCCATGGGGGACGATGGGTGCATCCAGAAACTTTTCGCCTGAATGGAAACGAATCCCCTTGTCTTTCATCATCCCTTTTACATCTCTGGATCGAAGCATCGGTTTTGACTGGTCCATGTCAAAGAAATGCACGGTCCTTTGCGTCTCTTTAACAATGGACAAAGCGAAATTCAGGGCCATTTCCGATTTGCCGCATCCGGACTCACCCATAAAGACGAGCTTTCTTTTATCGCCTTCAATCAAATTTTTTATAAAAGATGGTTTCATTACGCCGTTTTCTGTTTTGCCGCTTCTTCTCAATTATCCCTTTTTAAATGTACCTGAAGTCATGATAAGAATTGCTGCCTTGGTTTCGTTTTCCAGGGCCGTCGAAAGATCACCCGATACGCCGCCGTAGATGGAATTTTTTATCATCCGGGTGACAACCGGAGATGCCTGGGCTATGGCGCCGGCAAGTTCCATGGTGGCGCTCAACAGCTGATCCGCCGGTACAACTCGATTCACAAGGCCGATCTCAGCGGCCTCCTGGGCTTCCACCATCCGGCCTGTCAGCATGATTTCCATTGCCTTGGGCGTCCCCACCATTCGGGGCAGAAAATAGGTCCCGCCTGTATCCGGATGCAGATTTGCTCTGACGAAAATTTCACTGAAGCGGGCTTTTTCGGAAGCCACAATCATGTCACACCCCAATGCCAGGTTACACCCCCCGCCCGCAGCCACCCCGTTCACGGCAGCGATAACGGGCTGCGGCATATATCGGATGCCAAGTGCCATCTGTGCCACGGTATCCATGAACCGGTACAAATCCCCCGGGTCCGTTGTTGTGTAAACATCCATGGACAGGTCGCCACCCGAACAAAACCCACGGCCGGCGCCTGTCAGAACGACGACGTTCACATTCTCGTCCTTGCCGAGCGTTTCGGTCACACGGGTCAGCTCATCGATCATTTGTGTATCAATGGCGTTGAGTTTATCCGGGCGGTTGAGGGTAATGGTTGCAATGTTGTTCTCTATTTCCACTGTAATGGTCTGATATTCCATCAATCATCTCCTTAAAGAAGGGATCAATCTTCCTTTTTCGGCAAAATCACCGTTGCCTCGGCTGTCATGGTTTCCCCTTTATCCGTTTTACTGCAAATGTCCAGCACAACGGCGGCGTTCGCGTCGTCTTTCTCTGTGACTTTTCCCGTGAACCGGACCACATCGCCGACACTGTTAAATATCTTCATTCTCAGAGAACTGATTTTTTTGAGTTTTCCTTGAATCCCCATCCACTCGCGGAGCAATCTTTCGATCATGCCCATGAGAAAATAGGTATTGGCGTAGGCGCTGGACGCGCCGGTGGCGATGCCGGCCTCGTTGTCATGGTGAATGGAAGACAGATCTCGGTTGGCGCCCGCCTCCATCACCAGAAGCTGCAGCGAAATGGGGAGAGCGACCTCATGGGTTTCACTGCCGATTTTCACGTCCTCATAAAACAATTGTTTTTCCCATTTATCCATTGGTCAGTCTCCTTTTTCGGGCGGCACAAACCGGAAAATCGTCAGGTGCGCGATGGCGACAATCTCTTCGCGCTGGTTCTTGTAGGTGTCTTCCTGAAGCAAAAAGGCCCCCTTTCCCACCCGAAGCTCCTTGTGGTGAATATTCAACAGCTTGCTTGAGCAGGTGATTTGATCACCGATGGCCATGGGTTCGAAAAACTCGATGGTCATCTCGGTGGCAAAGCTCAGGGTGCACGGCGCCGGTACGGTGAAAATGACCGGAATCGGAATACCCTTGGGCGGATCCCCGGGCTTGGCCGGTGGATCGCCCGATTTCCAGTAGGCTGGAATGCCATAGGTGACCACCATGGTAGAGGGTGCGACAACCCCCCCATATCCGGCCTGCCGGGCGGCCGCCTCGTCAACGTGGATCGGGCAGTCAAACTCCTTTGGCTCGAGCCAGCGTCGAATGCTGCCCTTTTCCACCGCGTCGGCCCCTTCGAATTTTACAATCTCCTTGCCCAGGAAGCTTTGCGTTTCTTCCCAGGTTCCCCATTTACCCCATGACGGTTTTTCCATATTCCACCTCTTGTTCCCCAAGGATTGATGTTTATTTTTTCCCGAATGTTTTCAGCCGGGCGGCGGCATCCTCGGTACAAAATCCCCCGATGAGGTCCTTTCTCATCAGAAGATCGAAATCGAGCACCGATTGCCAATCGGCGCGCATCATGCTTTTGAGCTGCTGCTTCATCATGGAAAGCGCCTCAAGGTTCAATTTCTTGTATTTGGCGCCCCATTTTGCCACGGCCTCTTCAAGCCCGCCGGTGGGCACAACCTTCCACACCAGGCCCATCTCCTTGGCTCGCTCGGCAGAAACCAGCTCGGCGGTCAGGAAAAACTCCCGGGCCCGGCGAATCCCGATTTTGCGCGCCAGCCGCTGGGGTTCCTGCCAGCCGGGGACAAAGCCCCACTTGGCATGGGCATCGCCAAATTTGGCATCTTCTTCGGCGATGATCAGGTCACAGAAATATGCCAGAATGAATCCACCGGCCACCGCATTTCCCTGAACCGCGGCAATAACCGGTTTTCTCAGGCCTTCAATTAGGTCATCCACCCGGGGGCCCTTGGGAATCAATTCAACCCGGAAGGCATCCGGACGGTTCTGCAAGGTGTCCAGTGCATATTTCAGGTCCATACCGGCACAAAAATCGTCTCCGGCGCCCGTGAGAAAAATCACATTGATACTGTCATCGGCATCGAGTTCTTTCAGCTCCGTTTCCAGTTCATCCATGAACAGGGGCGTAATGGCGTTTCTCGTTTCGGGGCGGTTAAAGATAATCTTGGCGTAACCGTCTTGTTTGTCGATCAGAATTTGCTCATACATGTTTCTTCACGCTCCTTTTATAGCTTTTCAGATAATGATTTTGGCAAGGCCAGAAGGAGGAAGCCGTATTATTAATACTGCGACGATCGATAACGCAGCCAAAATCTTTATCTGGAATGTCTATAGGCTAATAGAAATCCCACCTTCTACTAGAACATTCGTTCCCGTAATATACTTGGCCTTGTCCGAACACAGAAACAGCGCTGCATCGGCCACTTCACTCGGCTCGCCCATTCTGCCCATGGGGATGTTGGATACCAGTCGATCGACGGTATCCTGTCCGATTCCCTGGCGCTCATAGATTTCCGTGGCAATGATGCCCAGCACCAGCGTGTTGGCCGTTATTCCTTTTCTGGCCACTTCCCGGGCTGTCTGTTTGGTCAGAAGGTGCAATCCGCCCTTACTGACGGAATAGGCCGGTATCCCGGTGGTGCCGAACAGTCCGGCCACGGAGGATATATTGATAATTCTGCCCCAGGCGTTTTTCTTCATGAGGGGCAGCACTTCCCGGGTCCAGTAGTACGGACCGTTGAGATTGACATTGATCTCCCGGGTCCAGGCCTCCGGGGGCATCTTGCTGATGGTGCCGAAGTTGCCTGTCAAGGCCGCGCAGTTAACCAGGATGTCCACTTTGCCGAACTCACCAGTTACCCTGGCCACTGCGTCTTTGACCTGTTCGTATTGGCTTTGATCGGCCTGCACGGCCAGGGTTTTTACGCCTGTATTTGCCAGCTTGTCGGCCAGCGCATCAATGCCCTCTTGCATGATATCCGTCACGGCCACATGGACCCCCTCACCGGCCAGGGCATGGGCCATTGCGTTGCCGATGCCCTTATTCGAGCCGGCGCCGGTCACGATGGCCACCTTATCTTTTAGATCCAGATCCATTTTGTTTCTCCTTATTCGACCGGTTTAAACTTCGGTAGAGAAATTTCCGGGGTCACATCCTCGAAAGCCACCTCGACGTCCATGCCGATTCTCACATCCCCAGGAGCGCATCCCACGATGTTGGTGAGCATCCGAACACCCTCTTCCAGATCCACCCAGGCCAGCACATAGGGCAGGTCCTCTGCAAAATGGGGTTCGACACCGGCCATGGTCACCGTGTAGGAGTAAACCTTGGCCTTGCCGCCGGCTTCTTTCCACCCCAGGTCCGCAGACCAGCACTCCGGGCAAAACTTTCGGGGGTAAAATATATTCACGTCGCACTTCTTGCAATGCTGGACAAGAAGTCTATGCTCCTTAGCCGCTTCCCAGAAAGCTTCGGTCCAAGGCTGAATGACCGGTAACGGTTTTTTATATTCACTCATTATATTTCCCTCCCCCAGATACTGGTAATGACGTTCATGCCGGATCCACCCGATGCGGTGGTGAGAACATTTTCGCAATTTTTAACCTGTCGTTCGCCGGCCCGGCCTGTGAGCTGACGGGCCGTTTCGATATAGTTGGCCATGCTGACCCCGGAGCCTGCGTGCCCCCGGCCGATGGCATCTCCCATGGTGGAAACGGGAGTGCTGCCGCCCGGCATAGTGTTACCCTCCAGGACGAATTTTCCGGTCTCACCGATCTCGGTGACGCCGATGCCCTCAAGGGCCGTCATCTGGGTAAAAGGGTAAGCTCCGTAAATCTGGAAAATATCCATGTCATCCTTGGTCATACCGGCTTCGGCAAAGGCATCCTTTGAAGATTCCCGGTACCCTTCGCGCCAGTTGTAGTCTTTCCGGATCACCGGGCAGGCCCCCAGAAATCGGGCACTATGCCCCTTCAGGTAGACCGGCGTGTCCGTAATCTCTTTTGCCATTTCCGCAGAGGTCACCACCAGCGCCCCGCCGCCGTCCGCCAGGATATTACACTCCCGTGAGTGGAGCGGGGAGCTGACCATCTTGGAGGAAAGTACATCTTCCAGGGTGAGTGGTTTCTTATAAAACAGGGAATGCGGATCCAAGGCGCCCCAGGCACGGTTGGCCACCACCACAGATGCCATCTCTTTTTCGGTGGTGCCGGTTTCATACATGTAGCGCTGGGTGATCATCCCCATGGTCCCATTGTAGGTGGTGCCGTACGGATATTCCCACTGAAGATCAATGCCGGCAGATCCGAAAAATTTAATGACGTCCTCCAGGGGGATGTCCGACTGGACCGTGACGTGGGGAATGAGAACGATTTTGGCAAGGCCGCTGTTGATGTATTCTCCGGCCAATCGAAGACAGTTGCTGGTGGCCGCACCACCTGCGTTGCAGATGCAGATGTCTTTGCACCCTTTCAGTCCCAGTTCCTCGGGCACCTTACCAAAGGCGATCTCCCCGGTGATCCGGGGCTGCGCCTGGGGGGCCACCGAGATCACACCCTCGATGTCATTTTTATCGATGCCCGCATCCCTGACCGCCTCCATGCAGACATCCAGCAGAATGTCCCACCGGGAGCGCTCGGGCATGCGCCGGGTGGGCACTTCCCCAAACCCGACGATGGCAAGATTTCCTTTGCTCATAATTATTCCCCTTTCTATGATACGTTAATGTGTTTAACTGCCATATTGTTTTGGGTCTTCCTTTAATTGATTATATCTCTCTTTCCATTTCATTCATAAAATTAAAGGAACTTACACATACAAAAGCAACTTCTATGCCGGAATATGCGCTTAACCATAACCTGCAGTTATTACACAGTATTAAAATCAGATAGTTTTCATGAAATTTTACTTCTTGACGACATATGGACCTACCTGTGGCCGCATATGGTCAAGACGAAATAGGGGAGGGGGAATGGCAACCGGAAGGCTGGAAAGAACCCGGTGCGATCATACATGCAAATTCGCATATGTTTCTGATATAGACATCAGGACAGGCCATATCGTTCAAACCCGGAGTCGACAATGCGATGAACCAGTTGACGGTAATCTTCCATATGGTCTTCGGCTGACGGGTGATACAAGGTAAATATCTGCGGGCCAGGGGTCGTCATCGCCACTTATACCGATGATATCTTCCGGATGCGAATGCCCCAACAGCAATGACCCATGCCCGCCGAAGTAGTCGATGTACTCGTTGCCGTCCACATCCCATTTTCGCGATCCTTTGGCGTGCGTGATGTATGGCAGGAACGGATCTGCTATACGCCCCATGTGGGTGGCGCCCAGGGCCGGAAAATGCATCAATGCCCGCTCGTGAATCCGTTGCGACTTGGGATGGGTTTGTTTTCGATATTTCTTCATAGCCAGATGCCATGGTTTTCCCTTCCTGCCCGAATTGCCATCGGTATGCTGACTGTTATAGATATCCCCATATGAACTGATACTCTTTTACCTATATATTATAGAGATGGTATCAAGTCATGTGAGGGGGACTATAGTTGATAATCATTTCTCGGCGGGGATCTGAATAGAAATCGCCTCTACCTCTTCAGAACATACTTTCCCGCCATGAACAATACCACCTTCCACCATCAGCAAATCCCCCTCATTAATTTCGATATTGCCGATTCCTTCAATATGGGACTCTACTTTTCCCCTGATTACGTAAACAATTTCAGTGTTTGGGTGTGAATGGGGATGGTATCCACCCCCTTCCAAGTCTCCAGTTACGGTTATTTTTCTTATTGTTACACTGGCGATGGGCGTGTCCGATGCGGTCAGGAGTTTTTTTTCGGAAACAGCGGCCCCCGGTCCATAGGTTTTTTCCCATTCTTTATCCTTTGCGTGCACATGCA
>JAFDDL010000256.1 GCA_019310865.1 Deltaproteobacteria bacterium
ATTTCGGCTTCAGGTTGCCGGAGAAAATCTGACCCGCAAAAAAAAGGAGCTGGCCGGCGAAGTGGAACGAATCGACTTTAACGCCGTGGCATTGAAAGAGCGAGCCGAAATTCAACAAGAAACGGTGGCGCTGTCACGGGATAACTATAAAGATGCCCGGGCGCAGTACCGGGCCGGCACCATTACCCTCACAAGGCTGGGAGATTTCAATCTGGCCTATGCTGAAGCCAGATTCCTTCTGCTTCGGGTCTATTTCCTGCAACAGGAGTTAAACAGCGATGTACTGGCGTTGTTGGAAATGCCGACATCCGTACCATAAGGATCGCGACAACCCATCCGGAGGCTTAATCCATGCGCGTGGTAACGACTCACAAGAACACGGATTTTGACGCATTGTCGTCCATGATTGCGGCCACGATCCTATGCCCGGATTTGGTTCCGGTGTTGCCGAAGCCGGTTAATCATAATGTTAAGGAATTTTTGGCAATCCATAAGGATCTTTTAAAGCTCCGCACCTGGAAAGAGGTGGATCCAAACGCCATTTCACAGCTCATGGTTGTGGACACAGACGTCTGGCAGCGACTGGGCGTCCCCGATGCTGTAAAATGCAGATCCGATCTGGATATTGTGCTGTATGACCACCATCCTGCAAATGGTGATATTATCCCCTCAACGGAATACCGGGAGGCAGTCGGGGCAACGATCACCCTAATGATACGGCAGCTAAAAGCAGCGAATAAGCCCCTGACCCGCATTCAATCGACACTGTTCCTGACTGGATTGTATGAGGATACCGGAAACCTAACCTTTTCGAGCACCACCCCTGAAGATGCATATGCCGCCGGCTACCTGCTCGAGAACGGTGCAGAACTGAACATTTTGAACCTCTTGCTTCGACCCGCGTATGGCGAAAAACAAAAAAACACGCTTTTTGAAATGCTCAAAGGTGCCCATCGACTAAAGATAAATGGATATAACGTGAGTATTTCTAAACTCGAGATCGATGGTTTCGTTGAAAATCTGGCGGTTGTTGTGCACATGTTCCGAGAGATCCTCAATGTGGATGCGGCCTTTGGATTGTTTATGGCCAAAGGCAATTGTATCGTAATCGGTCGAAGCAACCATGAACAGATAAACATCGGTACCATTATGCGCAGCATGGGCGGCGGCGGGCATCCCGGAGCCGGCTCTGCCATGATTAAGGCGAAATCTTCGAATGCCATCGAAGTGTGGCTTCAGGAACTGATTGCCGGAAATCAGCGCTCTTCGATTCAAATCAGTGATCTGATGTCTTTCCCGGTATTCACCGTCCAAGATGAGGCCAAAATGGCAGAAGCAGCCAAAATTCTGCGTCAGCGCGGATGTACCGGTATGCCGGTTGTCAATGCATCGGAAGGTCTTGTGGGGGTGCTATCGCGCCGGGATTTCCATGGGAGAATAAAAAAAGAGGCCCAGTTGAATTCACCGGTAAAAGCTTTCATGAGCAGAGATATCGTTACGATTGAACCTGGGAAAAGCCCCGTAAATGCCGCTCGGCTAATGATTAAACACGATATCGGTCGACTGCCCGTAGTGGAAAACGGGAAAATAATCGGTATCCTCACCCGATCGGACGTCATGCGGTATTATTACGATCTGATGCCCGACTGAAAATCATTAAGGAGAAACAATGGAAAGTAAGAAAGAAACGCATGCGTTCAAGACCGAAGTCCAGCAACTGTTACATCTCATCATCAATTCGCTCTACTCACACCAGGAGATATTCCTACGGGAGCTGATATCCAATGCATCCGATGCCATTGACAGGTTACGATTCCAATCCCAGACCCATGCTGATATTTTAGGTGATGATACGGAATTTAAAATTAGAATCGATGTAGACAAGGGTAAAAATACCCTTCAAATTTCCGATAACGGCATCGGCATGACCTATGATGAGGTTCTGGAGAATATCGGAACCATCGCAAAAAGCGGAACGGCCGCCTTTCAAACGGCACTGGAAAAATCGAAAGCGGAAAACGCATTGTCCCCTGAACTAATCGGCCAATTCGGTGTTGGTTTTTACAGCGCCTTTATGGTTGCGGAGCGAATTATTCTAAAAACGCGCATTGCCGGGGCGAACCAGGCCACTTTGTGGGAGTCCACCGGTGATGGTTCCTTTACCATACAGGAAAGCGATAAAGGGTCCCGGGGGACGACGATCCTATTGCATCTGAAAACGCCGGAACCGGATGGTCAGAATTTTACAGATGAGTGGACGATCCGGGAAACCATAAAAAAATATTCGGATTTTGTCAATTATCCCATCGTTATGGAGGTTGAACGCGACGAACCCATTCCTGAAAATGAACAAATACTGGACAAGGAAAACAAGCCGGTTGGAAAAACCACCCGGACGGTACGAAAGCCGGAAACACTTAATTCAATGAAGGCCATTTGGGCCAAAGATAAAAAAGAGGTAACCGATGAAGAATATAAAGAATTTTATACACATTTGAGCCATGATTGGAATCCACCGCTTACGCATCTGCATTTGAAATTGGAGGGCACTACCGAATACAGTGCATTGTTATATATCCCTTCCAAAGCGCCGTTTGACCTGATGAGTCCGGATCGCAAACATGGGATTCATCTTTATTGCAAGCGGGTTTTCATCATGGACAACTGCCGGGAGCTGATGCCGGAATATTTAAGCTTTGTGAAAGGTGTTGTGGATGCGTCGGATTTAAACCTGAACGTGAGCCGCGAAATTCTGCAGCAGGATCGATTGGTCAGAAATATTCGAAGGAATTTGGTGAAGAAAATTTTCGATCTGCTGTCCGACATGAAGACGGATGTCTATGACACCTTTTACAAAGAATTCGGTCACATTCTCAAGGTAGGCGTTCATACGGATCCGGAAAACAAAGAGAAAATATCCGAATTGATACGATACCGCACCTCCCGAACGGATGGCAAAACCATTTCATTACAAGAATATGTCGCCAATATGAAACCGGGGCAGAAGGATATCTATTACATTACCGGCGATAATGCGACCACGCTGCTAAACAGCCCGCACCTCGAGCAGCTCAAGGAAAAGGATTACGAAGTTCTGATCATGACCGATCCAGTGGACGAGTGGGTTGTACTGAGCCTGACTGAATATGACGGCAAGCCGTTAAAGAGCGCCGAAAAAGGTGATTTGGAAGTCGATAGCGTCGATGCGGGTAAAAAGGATGCTTACGCGAGCCTCTTTGGTTTTATTAAAGGGAAACTGGGGGATAAGGTCAAAGAAGTAAGAGCATCCAGTCGACTTCGAGACTCGGTGGCCTGTCTTTCCGGAGAGACCGGAGATATGAGTGGTTATATGGAAAAAATACTAAAGGCGTCCGGCCAGAACGCCCCGGAAAATAGGCGAATACTGGAATTAAATACAAATCATCCCGTACTTGAAAAAATCAACTCGCTTTATGAGCAGGACCGGAACAACCCGTTGTTAACAGATTACAGTGAGCTCATATTTGATATGGCAGTCGTGGGTGAAGGGGGCAAAATTGAAAATCCTTCGAAGTTTTCCCGAACCGTAGGAGATCTTCTTGCCAAATCGCTCGGATAAAACGCACCTATTTTTCTTGATCGGTAAGCGCTTGTTTTTCGGTGAATTTCAATGTAGAATGCATAAATTTAGTTATCATTAACCTGGGAGCCTCCCATGACTGATCGTTGTTCGACCGTGGAACGGAAAACCAAAGAAACTCAGATTCGCATTGCGCTGAACCTTGATGGGCCCGAAAAAGAAAACCGGATCAAAACCGGCGTTCCCTTTTTTGACCATATGCTGACCCTGTTTGCTCTCCACGGCTTCATGGGGCTCTCGGTCACAGCCACGGGGGACATCGACATCGATTTTCATCATACCATAGAAGATCTGGGGTTGGTGCTTGGGGATGCGCTTAACAACGCGCTGGGAGACCGCAAAGGCATTCGTCGATACGGACACGCCGCTACGCCCATGGACGAAACGCTGTCCATGGTTACCATCGACTTGTCATACAGACCTTATCTGATTTATCAAGTTCCGGTCAACTTACTTCAAACCGGTAACAGCCTCACGAGTATGGCCAAAGAGTTTTTTCGAGCCGTGGCAACCCGAGCCGGCATGAATCTGCATATAAACGTATCATATGGTGAAAATGAACACCATATTCTGGAGTCCATTTTCAAGTCATTTGGAAGGGCATTGGACCAAGCAAGCAAATTGGACGGGAGAATCATCGATATTCAATCGTCCAAAGGAACCTTAAAGGAATAATCCCATGTCAAAAACACCTGGTTTTCAACGATCGATCCCCGTGGCGTTATGTATGGTGACATGCATGGCATTTCTATTCGGATGTACACCGAGCGCAACAAAGGCTCGTCCCGAACCGGTGAATATCCGTCTCGAATCGATTATTGTTTTACCGTTCAAGGATCAGGCAGCACTGAGAGGGGTCAACGTCTTGCATCATTGTCGGGTATGCGGAGCCGTTTACACGACCGGGACGGTCACCGGTGGTGCTGCGGATTTCATGACCCAGGAGACGATCCGTTTACTGAAAAAAAGAAACACCGTTTCCCTGATCTCCAATGATAGGGTCATCGGGGTTCAGGCATATATACTATCCAAACATGAAACCGAACCGTCACCCATCGAATTGATTGCGGAAATCGGTCGTGAGATCGGTGCTGACGCCGTTCTGGTGGGTAGCGTTTACCGATTTCAGCAGCGAGTTGGCCAGGACTATTCAGCTGAAACCCCCTCAGCGGTGGGATTTGATATCGGATTGGTTAATTCAAAGACCGGCCGGTTATTGTGGCAAAAGCAATTTGATGAATCACAACAACCATTATCCGACAACTTATTTAAAATCGGAACGTTTTTCAAGCGAGGCGCCAAATGGATCACCGCTGAGGAATTGGCTGTTTCGGGCTTGAATAATGTTCTTGAGACCTCTCCAATACCATGAATATCATTCCGGCAATCGATCTAAAAAATGGGCGATGTGTGCGACTCTTGCAGGGGCGTATGGATTCGGAAACCGTGTTTTCCGATGATCCGGTTTCCATGGCGGAAAAATGGGCAACGCTCGGTGCGCAACTGATTCACATCGTTGACCTGGATGGCGCGGTTGAAAAGGCACCCCGAAATTTGGGCGTCATCAAGAACATATTAAGCCGGGTCAGCATACCGATTCAGCTGGGGGGAGGCATCCGAACCCTCGATACCGTTGATCGGTATGTTGATCTGGGGGTCAGTCGGGTCATTATTGGAACCGAAGCGATTCGAAATCCGAAATTGATTGAAGAAGCCTGTCGAAAATACCCGGATCAAATCATTGTCGGGATTGACGCTCGAAATGGTCGGGTTGCAATCGAGGGGTGGACCGAAACAACGGACGTTGAGGCCATCTCGCTGGCTCGAACATTTGAAGATAGCGGTGTATGTGCCATTAACTTTACCGATATCCATCGCGATGGAATGCAAACCGGCCCGAATATAGCGGAAACCAGGCGACTGGCCGAATCCATATCCATACCGGTTGTGGCCTCAGGCGGCATTGGTAGTATTCAGGACGTTCAGAATTTGCTGCCCCTGGCATCTGTCGGTGTTGTGGGAATGATCACGGGCAGAGCATTATATACCGGCAGCTTGGATCTTTCGGAGGCCATCGTACTGGCAAAGAAATATGGGGTTACCGCACCTAAGGATCGGAAACTCAATAACTTGAACGATATTGCTCGTCTTTAGGTCCGTCTTCTGCGTTGCGTTAAAGCCCACATACGTAAAGTATGAGAGCTTCAACGCGCCTTGAATACGAACCTAAATCCTTCGCAATCTTCGT
>JAFDDL010000257.1 GCA_019310865.1 Deltaproteobacteria bacterium
TAGAATACAGTCTTTCAAAATCCGGTGGCTCCAAAAATTCAACCCCCGCTTTGGCGATAATGTATCTGTATTTATTGCTTTTGTTCTCGGATTCTTCTTTATATATGCCGGTGGTAAACCGGCCGATTTGGCGCCAATCCAGTCCGAATAACAATTCGGTGAGATAGTTCCGAATCGTGATGAGCCCGCCGCCAGTGAAGATACGCCATAAGGTAGATGGTTTCATCATGGCCAGTAAGATTTCTTGGTAGCGATCATCGCCGCTGGCGATTTGCCAAAGAATTCTTTCCAGTTTTCTCTGTTTTTGCTTTTGGTATTTTCTTTCCGTCAGAATCGCCTGGTATAGAATTCGGCTGAAAAAGGGTTTACTGAACATGATCCCATGCAGCATAAATACCAAAGCCCCAAAATGGTTATCCAGAATAAACCGCCTGATGACGGGGCGATACGCTTTCTTTAAACTGGACGTATCGATACCGACTTCTGTGATGGCCGTGGCCAGTGTGGAGGCGGTCCGGTGGGCCGAAAGTATCCCGTCTTTGTATAAACGAGAGGTTAACATGTCACCGATCACGGCAACCCGATCTCCAAAAGGCTTCCGGGCCGCTCCGATGGTCATATTCGGACGACAGACGCAGGCAACGGTAACCTTTTTAGGCAAAATCTTTTTCACATGCGGCAGGTCTATGAACCGTTTGATTATTTCCATCACCTGGGCTGAGCTAGAAGCCGAATCAATCGTTTTACCGAAGAGAACCACCGTTATAAATTGCTCTTTGGGTATGATTGAACACATCTCTATGCGCAGGTCTCGGGAGCCTGATTCTATAAAATACATTTCCCCTTTTTGTTCTTGCATGACAGCCGGATCTGCCTCTAATTCAAAAATCAAGGATCTTCTAACCGGTGGTGGTTTGAAACCGACGATCAGCCGTTGTAATGACCTGACCAGCTGGTTTTGATCCAATTTCATACCGGGGATCTGGTTAACCCCAAGAGCGAAAACGACAAAATCAGCACGAAGCGTTTCCTCTCCGGAAAGGGTGTTATAATGAATATGAACCTTTCCGTCCGGGCTTGACCGAACATCTTTCACATCAGCGGTGATCAGCTCGGCGCCGCCTTTCAACGCATGTTCCAATAAGTAGTAGTCAAATCCATAATATCGATCGATTCTACTCAGCGGCTTCGCCCCCCTGTAGACGCTGAGCATCCGGCGGTTTTCCGGAATTTTCAATTCGATGTTTTTCCAGTGCCCATGTACGGTAACTGAATGGATGTTGCTTTGGATGATATGTTCCGGCAATTCCAGTTTCAGTTCTTTGAGAACGTCGCTCATCCGTGGAGATATCCCTCCCGCGCAGTAGTTACATCCCTCTGTGCAGGACATGGCAAGGGAATTATTGTAAAATGTCAATTCCTTCTTTTTCTCCAGAATAACAACGCGATATTGGGTGCCCAGCCGCTTCATCTGTTTTTGCATGGCCAAGGCAAAAAAAGATCCGGCCGGCCCACCACCAATTACCGCAACGGTGGCCCCTTCCAAAAGTTTTTTATTCTTCAATTTTTATACCCATTACCATTATAGATCTAAGATGCTGACTGGTTATCAACACATTCTTCCTCAGAGTTGTCACAGGATACAACGATAGCGGTGCACCGTGCGCATATTAATGGGATTGACGCTTACTATACTGTTTTAGTGTGATATGTCAACTTATTTAAAAAAGGAGATAGTTTTTGCACCCTGTTGCCCAAGTGTTGCCAAAAAAATGGCGTTATGGGTATCCGTAGGCCAACCGGAAAAAAACGCGCCACCCTAAAAAAAACCCTTGACAAGGTATCAATTGATACTATAATATGGGTATCAAATGATACTGACTTGAGCGCATTTTATGAATCGACCATCGCACAGGGAACTCACAGGAAAAATCAAACAAGCAGGGGTAGCTGCTGAAAAAGGCTCAATATTCCCATTGGAGCCACTGGCTCTGGCGGGTGATGCAACCGAGTTGGGTTATCTTGTCGAAGACCTTAAAATTTGCACTAAATCAAGGGAAGTTATGGATCGTCTCATTACATGAAGATAGAATAAAATAAAAGAGAGGCACATATGGAAAAGCACAGATGCCCATTAAACCACGATAAGGTTACCATTAAATATGTAGAAAAAGAAATGCGCTTCCGCGGCGTAGATTTAAGGGTTCATGTTGAACTATATGAATGCTTGGAGTGCGGCCATGAATTTGCGACCGTAGCGCAAACCGCAGCAGCACAAAGGGCCATTGCTGACGCATATAGACACAATGAGGGGCTGTTTACAAGTGAGCAAATTCGTGCTGAGCGAAAAAAAATGGGTCTGTCACAAAAAGAATTGGCAAAAAGGATGAGCGTTGGAATTGCCAGTATCAAAAGATGGGAAGGTGGACTCATTCAAAGCAAGGCGATGAACTCGGCCCTTGCAACCGCTTTCAGGGGCCGCGCGGTGGGTAATATTATCAACGGCAACCGGAAGCTGTCTCTTTCAAGAGTCAAGCTTGTTATGAAAGAATTCGAGGTTCAATTGGGAATGCCTTTCCTTAAAGAGAACGACTTGATGCTGTTTGACGCTAAATACTTATGGTACGCCGACATGTTGGCTTACCGTGAAGGGGGAAAAAGCTTGACCGGCGCCACCTATGCAGCGCTCCCATTTGGCCCACAACTTAATAATTACAAGGAGTTAGTTGACGACATTAGAAACGCTGACGAAAGTAAAGCGAAGCCGTTAACCCAGGAGGAAAAAAGGATAATTGCAAGGGTTGCCAAAACATTTCCCACCAAAAAGAAGATAATTGATGCAGCTCATCGAGAGTCGGTTTGGAAGAAAAAAAGTGCTGGTACCCTGATGCCATACTCTGACGCTGCCGGGTTGACAGAAATTTGACAGCGACTTTAATAAAACCAGGGATAGCCTGATCAGCGAAAAGCCAGTTTCCGGCTGGCCTGCCCCGGGCCCACTTACCGGTCGCTACGGAGGCGGCATGAAACTCGATGACTATTATCAGGAAAAACCCGCTGGAGACCTAAACCTGTCAACGTCGAAAACGGGATCACTTTCCACGATATTCGCCGAACTGTCAAAACCAACATGCTGGCTGCCGGCCTGGACAAGGTCCACCGTGATTTAATAATTGGCCATAGTCTTGTTGCACTGCTGAACTGAGCTATGATGACACGGACTCGCAACTCCCTCAAATTGATTACTGGGTGCAATAATGCCATCACTGATCGCCTTGGCCATACATCTGATTTGCGCCCAGATTTCAGGTAAAATGCCAAATTTGACGAAGATTCACACAGTCTCGGTTGTGTTTTCCAGATTCATGGGGCAAAGGTCTCATTGTCGATGCTTCTCTGTTTTAAGTCATACAACATCCTGTATCAACATGGTTATTGACACACAACGGCCCTTTTGCCGTATTCCGATCCGCAGGTAAGCGTAGATTCCGAAAAGCAAATTCCTATCTTTAGTGTCGCCTATTGTTCATAGATGAATTCGATGCAGTGATGATTTTTGATACTGAAACAAATCTTGACAATCCCTGGTCTTTGGCCCTAAAGACACGATTAAGAACGACAGAAGTAAAGGAGGGTGCGAAAATGATAAAAGACGCTATTGGAAAGGTGATTCGGGGTCGGAGTTTGTCCGAAAAGGAGGCCGAAACGGCCATGGGCGAAATATTAGATGGTGCGGCGACACTTACTCAGATCGGCTCGTTTGTAACCGCCCTGAGAATGAAAGGCGAAACTGTTGACGAGATCACCGGCGCAGCCAAAGCCATGAGGTCCAAGACGACAACCGTTCATCTCGATAATCATATGGTGAACATCGATCGCGATGAAATCAATATTGAGGACGAGACGATCCTCGATACCTGCGGCACGGGAGGAGATGGAACGAACACCTTTAATGTTTCCACGGCGACTGCCCTTGTGGCCGCCGGGGGAGGGATCAGGGTCGCCAAGCATGGACAGCGAACCGATTCACACCATTGCGGGAGCGCAGACGTGCTGGAGGACCTCGGATTGAAATTGGACATAAGCCGGACCGATGTGGAACGATGCATCCGCGAAGTCGGGATCGGTTTTCTTTATGCACCCCTATTCTATGGAGCCATGAAATACCCCGTTGGACCCAGGCGGGAAATGGGTTTTCGCAGCATTTTTAATTTACTCGGTCCCTTAACCAACCCGGCGGGGATCAAAGTTCAGATACTTGGGGTCTACGATTCTGCTTTAACCGAGAAAATGGCTCAGGTTCTGAAACGACTCGGAACACTGGAGGCTTTCGTCGTTTGCGGAGAGGGCACGTTTGATGAAATAAGCATTTGCGGTGCGACCCGAGTATCCCATCTCAAGGATGGGGCGATTAACACCTCGGAAATCACTCCGGAGGATTTTGGATTCAAAAGAGCACACCCTGATGAAATAAGTGGGGGAAATGCACAACAAAATGCTCAGATTATCGGGGACATACTGGCGGGCAAGAAAAGCCCGAGGCGGGAGATGGTCTTATTAAATGCGGGAGCGGCATTTGTAGCCGCGGGTCTGAGTTCAAATTTTGAAAGCGGTATTGACAGAGCGCGTGAATCCATTGATTCGGGCAGCGCGAACGAGAAACTCGAAGCGCTGGTTTCTTTTACACAACAGTGTCGATTTCAGTTACGGGAGTAGAAGGTCGCCTTATTTTTCTTCCCTTTCGATAGTTCTTTTTGGGCCTCGCACAACCCACAATAACTCGGATTCCGGGGGACGATTCCGGGGACATCCCTGACTTTCCAGTCACCTCGTATCGTGATCTTTGTTCATTAAGTGCCGAAAAGAATTGAATCTTTCGACCAGACATCCATTTGGCAAGCGCACCAACGATCAGTCCATGACAATCCAAGACAGAATGCCCATGTTTCGTCTCCTTGAAGCTGGCGACCCGGCATCGGTTTGGGGGTGAAGGTTGTTAGTCAGTAATACAGGGCCACGCTTATGTCATTTACGGCTCGGATAACGCAGGATTTATGGCTTTCAAAAACCTGAACAATTCTTAAGCAAAATTAAAACACCTTCCGGTGAACTCATTTATTATCGGGGTCTCCCTTGCTTTTTTTCGGCGAAGGCTCGTCGCTATCGTACACCTCAACATAGGCGTTATGCGAGAGGCAGCCGTTTTTCCAGTGATTCCTTACTTTCTTGCCGATAAATGATTCGGGAAATTTGCGGCCGATGTTGCACCCAGGACAAACCTTGCTCCATCCCGCTAGTATTTTTTTCATTTCCATCGTCGACTCCTTTTTGTAAGCGCATTCACCTGCTAAATAAAAACCCAAATAGCTTCTCCGGGCTAAGAACTGTTCCATGAGAATATCTTACAAAAATCAAACCGTTAAAATCAAGCGATATAATTTAACTATATGTAATATCTGTGTTTTTATGATACCTTGATACCACTGCCGCCAGATAGCAGAGCATTCTTGCCGCCTTAAAGGGTTGGCAGTTATTGCCCAGGCCCAATCAACTCCGCCTTCTCCGCCAGCGACATTCTTTTTATCGCATATTCCCGTTTGGCCGTAGCCGATTTGTCGGTTCGGCTCGCGTTGTCACCGGCAACCTTCGTTTAGATACTGTTTGTTCCCTGCTCTCCGGCCTGGTATTAAGAACTAACGCCAAAACAAAAGGAAGCAGCCACAATGCCTTCGGGTACTGTAAAATGGTTCAATGACGATAAGGGTTACGGTTTTATCAAGCAGGATGACGGTCGGGATGTGTTTGTTCACTATTCCGCTATCAACACCACCGGCTTCCAATCGCT
>JAFDDL010000258.1 GCA_019310865.1 Deltaproteobacteria bacterium
ATCTGCTATACAATCACGCGCCGGAAGGCTGTGATCCCATGGGCCCCGAAAACCCACTCATTGTCCGCGGCGGTCTTTTGACAGCCACCTGCGCATCAGCCACGGCACGGACTCATATCATGGCCAAATCCCCGCTTACCGGGCTGTTGGGAAGCGCCAACATGGGGGGCTTTTTTGCCCCGGAAATGGCTTGGGCCGGGTTTCATCACCTGGTGATAAAGGGCAAAGCGGATAAGCCGGTATACCTTTGGATCCATAACGGTGAAATTGAAATTCGGGATGCTGCCAATTTGTGGGGCAAAACTTCCACAGACACCCAATGGGCCATTCGTGAAGAGCTGGGTGATCCGGAGGTTAAAAGTTGTGTTATCGGAGCGGCCGGCGAAAATCTGGTGACCTATGCCTGTGTCATGACCGGCATTAAAAATTCGGCCGGTCGAACCGGTATGGGATGCGTCATGGGTTCAAAAAACCTCAAAGCCATTGCCACCCGCGGAACCATGGATATCAAAATTGCCCATCCGGTGGATGCATTGGAGCACAATAAAAAATTCATCGACCAGATCACCAGCGCCAAGGTCAATAAAACCCAGGGCATTTTGGGGACACCCTTTATCTGGGGGGCAACCAACTGCTGGGGCGGTGTGCGGACCCGAAATTTCCAGTACAATCAGATGGAAAACGCCGATGAGATCGAACCGGAAGCCATTGATGATATCGCCACAGAGACCATGGGAAAGCATCATATGACCGGTTGCTTCGGCTGCCAGGTACACTGCCGGGCTCAGTACAAAATTCAAAGCGGCCTCTATGCCGGCAAATACGATGAGGGACCGGAATATACCTCCCTGGGCGCCTTTGGTGGCGAGCCGGACTGCAAGAGCGCCGAGACGGTTCTGACCGGTAATCACCTGGTAAATCAGTACGGCGTGGACAACCTTGAGATCGGTTCCATGATCTCATGGGCCATGGAGCTTTATGAACTGGGGATCATCGGCGACAAGGAAACCGATGGACTAGCGCTTAGATTCGGCAATGACGAGGCCCTGCTTGAGATGATCCATCGGATTTGCAACCGCACCGGATGGCTTGGCAATGTCCTGGCCGACGGCGGGATTCCGGCATCCGAGAAAATCGGGAAGGATTCCTTTAGTTACCTCATTCAGGTCAAGGGAATGAACAACCTGCATTCGGATGAACGGGCGACACCGGGGCTGGCCTTGAACATTGCCACCGCTTCGCGTGGATCCGACCACCTGAGGAGCCGGCCGGCCATCGACCTTTACCATCTGCCCGAACCGGTGCTGCGAAAAATCTACAGCAGCCCGATTCCCTATGACGGTCCGCTGTCTTCAGAGCACACCGAATATATCGGAAAACCCTGGCAGGTTTTCTGGCAGGAAAACACTTACATGGCGGTGGACTGCCTGGGAATCTGCAAATACCACACACTTTTCCTCGGCGCGACCTTGCCGAATTTTGAAGATTGGCCAAAGGTCATCTATTACAACACCGGTCTTGAATTTACGCCAAAGGAAATTTGGGAGGTGGCCGAGCGCTGCAACAACCTGGAGCGTCTGTTCAATTTGCGCGAAGGGCTGACCCGAAACGACCTGAAAAAAGGCGATACACTCAATCACCGGTACTTTGACGAACCGTGCCGCAGGGGAGCACCGGACGTCATTGGTGCCAGAATTGATAGAGACAAGTTTAAAAAAATGATCGATGAGTTTTATGAACATCACGGATGGGACAGCGACGGTGTACCGACGCCTGAGACTTTGACGCGTTTGGGGTTAGAAGAGGAACCGACACATCTTGTTTAGTAGGAGATAATCATGGAGAAATTTTTAACTGTCTATTCTGACAAATGCACGGGCTGCCGCCTTTGCGAACAGGTCTGTTCCGTTATGCACGAAGGCGTGTCAAATCCCACCAAAAGCAGTATTCAGATTGTTAAGTGGGAAGATGAAGGCCGATATATCCCGATGATTTGCAAGCAATGCGAGGATGCACCCTGTCAGAACGTGTGCCCGGTAAGAGCCATCTCCAGAGACGCGGATTTCGGGTTTTTGAAAGTCGATCAGGAGGTATGTATCGGATGTCGCTCTTGTGTCAATGTCTGCCCCTTTGGGGCCATGAACTATAATTCGGATGCTCGTAAGGTGTTTAAATGCGATCTATGCGGCGGGCAACCGCAATGTGTTCGCTTCTGTGAAGAAAAAGCGGTGGATTATATCACGGCTGGTACCGTTAGTGCACAGAAAAAAAGAGATGGGGCTGCTCGCCAGTCAGCAGCAGAAAAACAAGCAGTTGGCTTGGAGTAGATCGGTTTTTATTCATCCAGCTCTCGCTGCAGTTTTTCTGCGCCTTCGGCGGTGATACGTGCGATCATTTTCATCTTCGCCGAATCCATGTTGGTAGAAATGCCCACGGCCCAAACGGCTGTGGGCAAGCCCCTTCGGTTATTCAGGGCAACCGCGACCGCGCGAATGCCGAGCAGATATTCTTCTATATCCACGGCGTAGCCTTTCTCGCGAACGCGGTCCAGTTCTGCCAGGTAGGCGTTCGTATCGGTGGTGGAGTGGGGCGTAAAACTGCGAAGCCCCTGTTCGCTGATTAACTTGGCGGCGAGTTCCGGTTTTTCTCCAGCAAGAAAAACCTTGCCGACGGCGCCTGCAATAAGCGGTATGGTCGATCCGACTGGTACAGAGATTTTAATAGATTCAGATGGTTCCGCGGACGCAATGATTAAAACTCGGTTGCGAACCCGGGCACCTAAAATCACGGTTGCATTGACACGGTCGCGAATGTCGTTCAGCACGGGTTGGGCCAGCTCCTTTACTTTTTCCTGGTGCCAGTTTGAAAACATCAGTTCCGCAATCGCCGGTCCGAGATAAAGTTTTCTGGCGCCGGCGCCATGGGTAAGTGCTCCCTCTCTGAGCAGGGCGTGCACAAGACCATGGGTCGTGCTTTTTGAATATCCAAGCTGCTGGGCCAAATCGGTGATGCCAAGATTTGTTTGGGATTGGGCGATGGTTCTTAATAATTGAAACGCTTTGTGTACTGCCGGGGCTTTGTATCCGGCCGCGTCGTTACTATTATTTTGCATTTTACGCCTCTGTTGTTTTGCTACTTAGTGACTTTAAAGAACTATCTATTTTCACAGCAAAAGTCAAGCATTTGTGCATCAATCATGGAAGTAATTTAAAACGTGTAAGGATCGGTCATGATGTAACATATATAAGGTGAGTATATGCTGTCTGAAGAAGAAATGGATAGATATGATCGTCAGGTGTTGATTGAGGAAATCGGTATCAGCGGGCAAGAGAAGCTAAAGAAGGGAAAGGCGTTTGTCTGCGGCGCCGGTGGACTCGGTTCACCGATTGCCATATACCTGGCCGCAGCCGGCGTCGGCACCATTACCATTGCTGATCATGACCGTGTGGCGTTAAGCAATTTGAATCGCCAGATTCTTCATGGAGAAGCAGACATCGGCCAAGAAAAGGTGGCTTCCGCAGCGGAAAAACTCGGGCGGATGAATTCCAGCATTACCATTTACTCGCTGACGGATACCATTAACAAGGAAAATGCAGCCGATTTGGTTGCCGGTCATGATGTGATTATCGACGCGCTGGATAATTTTAGAACCCGTTACATTCTCAACAAGGCGGCCCTGGACCTGAACATACCCCTCATTCATGGCGCGGTCAACGGGTTCGAAGGGCGGGTACTGACCGTCATCCCCGGGCAAAGCACCTGTTTGCGCTGTCTATCAAGAGGACCGGTCAAAGATGCGGCAAAGTTTCCGGTCATTGGCGTGGCACCGGGGGTAATCGGCGCAATTCAAGCAACGGAAGCATTGAAGCTTCTCATGGGGATCGGTGAACCATTGACCGACCGCCTCTTGGTCTATGACGGATTGAGATTAAAATGGGATGAGTTTCGGGTGAAAAGAAACCCTGAATGTCCCCATTGCAGATAGAAATGGTTTCACTGAGGCTTTGAAACCACTTATAGAAAAAAAAGGAATGAGATATGAGCATCACGCTGAGCATCCATAAAACCCATCGTCAGTATACGCAAGGGAAAGCGGCTGTTCAAGTCGATGGCGATACCGTCGGAGAATGCCTCGATGCAATGATAACGGAATTCCCGGGCATGCAAGATGCACTGTTTGCCGGCAATGGTAAGCTGAAGAATCAGATTGAAATTTACTTGAATATGGAGAGCACGTATCCGGACGAGCTTAAGAAAAAGGTCCAGTCTGGAGATGAAATATCAATTATCGTTATGTTGGCAGGGGGATAAGGGCAACACACCTATCCCCCTTTTGTTTCGGCTATTACCCGAATCTTGATTCAGGTGCTACTTTTTTTCCATAAGCTCGCCTGCCTTTTTTTGAACAGCTTCTACCGTTTCTCCGGTTTTCTCTTTGGCAGCTTCAACGACATCGGCAGTTTTGTCTTTGGTAGCTTCAATGACATCAGCAGTTTTTTCTTTAACCGCTTCAACAACTTCCCCGGATTTTTCTTCACTTACCTCAGCAGCATCACTGGTTTCTTCTTTCACCACCTCTGCGGCTTCCTCAACTTTTTTTTCGGTGGTGTCTGCAACGTCAGCCGTCTTCGCCACGTCTGTTTCGGCCGGTTTTTCCATTACACTTTCCGTCGGTTTATCACCCTGGTCACAGCCGGTGATACCGAGAAACAAAAAACAGCAGATTCCCAAAAATAACGCCATGTACCTCATAATTGTACCTCCATCTTGAAAGTTGACAACCAAAACGCCTTTGACTCGGGGATGCTAATACATATTAAATTCATCTGCAAGTGTAAAACACCTCACTTACAGGATAATGCCTAACCAGGTGACATCTGTTTCAAATTGACGTATGATGTTCTCCAGCGGCCCGAAGAGACGTTTATTTCGAATCTTTATAACATCAATTTCAGGAGGAAAAAGTGATACTTGCACAGCTTTCGGTGTATCCCATCGGTGAAGGCACCGGCTTGAGCCGGTATGTCAAAAAAGGCATTCGCGCCATAAAGGAATCAGGATATCAATATGAGATTGGCGGACTTTCCACCACCATTGAGGTGCCGGATCTGGATGCCCTGTTCACGCTTGTAAAAACGGTTCACCAGGCCCATCTCGATGAAGGGGCCAAAAGAATCGCGATCGACCTGAAGGTCGACGACCGAAGGGATAAAGACGCCACGATACAGACCAAGCGAAACGCCGTGACCGATTGATTCGGGGGCGGCAAGATCTGGAATCGATTCCAGTTCCGGAATTTGCATAGCGACCGGTTTCAAAATAACCCTAACGCTCCAAAAGATACTTGAGCTAAATTTTCGTATCCACTATTTGATATTGATGGAGAAATTAAATCCCGACATTTCCATTCCGGAGAATTGGAATTGGAATCATGAGGATATAAGGGATGCGCTTGCTAATAATGATGGTGCAACTGCGGAAAGATTGGTACGTGAACATATCGAAGAGACGCTGAGCAAGGTTATGTTGGATCTTATGAGCTTGCCCAATATCGCGAATGCAAATATCGCAGGCTGATACTGTTTAAAAAGGGAAAGTGGAATATGTCGAAACAAGACCTAATATCCGGGCCGGAAGATATCGAGGCATTGGAAACAAAACCATGGGAAGCGGTCGCCCCCGCCGATAGTACCTATGAGCTTTTGGTCTCGGCTGCAAAAAAATGGCAAGACGATGTGGCAATCAATTTTCTTCCCACCGGTTCTCCGAATGAAGATCCCGTAGCTATTACGTATGGGCAAATGATTGGCCGTATCAACCAGACGGCGAACATG
>JAFDDL010000259.1 GCA_019310865.1 Deltaproteobacteria bacterium
GATGCGGACATCATTCGTCAGCTCGATAAAAAATGCCAGGTGGGCTACACGCCGGGCGACCGGGAGAGCCAGAAAGCGTTTTTGAAGGCGAATCAGGAAATCCATATGACCATTGCCCGGGCAACGAATAATCAGCGCCTGGTCATGACATATGAACGGTTGCTGGATGATATGTTCCGGATGCTTTTTTTCGGTATGAGCATGAGCAACAAAAGCGACGAGTGGAAGCACGGACACGGGGATCTGCTCTCGGCGCTGATGACGGGCGATAGCGAAACCGCCATGAAAATAACCCGGGACCATCTCATTTCGACCAAACAGGCCGTTATTAGTGCTGCCTTGGAAAGTCCGGGGTTGACGGATGTTAATTTGACGCCCCTGCGGGCGGTTAAGTAGTGTAAAAAAATTTCTATAAACGCAAACAAACCAACAGGAGGTACCCATGAACGTATCGACCGCAACGGATGCTTTGGATGTCGCTATCGACAAATTCCCTTACAGGGGAAAAATGAATGACCTCAACGGGATCAGTGTTCGCTGGCTGAGCAAATTCGGCGACGACGGCAACGGATTCCCAGAATACGGCCTGCGGCTCTTTACGGCCCAACCGAACGGCCAGATTCCCATTCACAACCATTTTTATCACCAGACCATGTACATTGTAAGCGGTGAGTTCGAATGCTGGGCCTTTGATCCGGAAACCGATGCAAAGATCGAGACCTGGCTGTGCAAGCCGGGCGACTTCATTTACGTTCCAAGCATGGAGCCCCATGGTATGAAAAACATGAGCGATACCGAACCCGCCACATTCACGTGCTGTATCTGTAACATTTACGAGGATGAGGTGGTGTAAAGGAGACCCGTTATGAAATTAGCGTCACGAATGGACAAGTTTGAAGCTTACTTGGGCACGGCGATGAACGTGATTCTGACCAAAATGCGACAAGAGGGGAAGGATGTTATCAATCTGGGGCTGGGGGATCCGGATGTGGTGCCGCCCGAACACATGCGAAAGGCCCTTGCGGATGCCTGTTACGAACCGGACAATCATCATTATCCGAGTTTTTACTCCCCCCTGATGCTCAAGGAAGCCATTTCCGGCTGGTATCAGCGACGGTACGGCGTGGTATGTGATCCGGAAACCGAAACCCTGCCGCTTCTGGGGTCGGCCGACGGCGGTTACCATATTCACACCTGCTTGCTCGATCCGGGTGATATTGCGTTGATTCCGGACCCCTGCTATCCGGCCTATGTGGCGGGTGTTGCCATTGCCGGCGGCGTGATCGAATGGATGCCGCTACTCAAGGAAAACGGATTTTTACCGGATCTGGACGCCATTGATCCTGCGATCGCCCAAAAGGCAAAGATGATCTGGGTGAATTATCCCAACAACCCCACCGCGGCCCATGCCGACTTTGGTTTTTATCAACAACTCATCCAATGGGCCCAAAAATACGATGTGACAGTCGTTTCAGACAATCCCTACTCAGAGATCTGCTTTGATGGCTATTGTGCCCCCTCATTTCTGCAGTTCGACGGCGCCAGGGAGGTAGGTGTCGAGTTCAACTCCCTGAGCAAGTCCTATAATGCCTGCGGGTGGCGCACCGGCTTCATGGTGGGCAACAAAGATATTGTCGGCGCCATGGCCAAGGTGAAATCCCATTCGGACCGGGGCATGTTCTACCCCATGCAGGTGGCTGCCGCGGCGGCTCTCAACGGACCGGATGCGTTCATGGTCGAGCGCACCCAAATGCTCCAGGAGCGAAGAGATGTGGCTGTTGAAGGGCTGAAAAAATGTGGAATCGACGTTGAAAGCCCCAAGGGAACCTTTTACATCTGGGCCCCGCTGCCCGAAGGTGTTGAAAACGCCAAAGAATGGTGCTTCAAGGTATTAGACGAGACATCCGTGTGGATGATCCCCGGCTCCATGTACGGAAAATACGGCGAAGGATATTTCCGAATTGCCTTGACCCATCCGGCCGATCGCATTAAAGAAGCCATGTCTAGGTTAGAAGGATTTTTGGCCTAATCGAGCCGGTATACTTCTGAACTGGTTAACCTTAGCGCGGTTACAAGATACCGAGTTTTCGCATGCGTGAGTTCAGTGTTGTGCGGGCCATTCCCAATACGCCCGCAGCGCCGCCGGGCCCACTTTTTCGGCCTTGGGTTTTTTCAAGTACGTGCTGGATGTAACGCCGCTGCATTTCATCCAGCGTCGGCAGGTCCGAGACTGGGACGTCCGGGAAAAACGCATTGGTATCCTTGACGGAATTTGTCGGAAGATTAATTTCCAGGCGCTCATCATGGGACAGCAATACCGACCTTTCGATGGCGTGGGCCAGCTCCCGCACATTTCCCGGCCAGGTGTAATTTTTAAGTAACCGTTTCGCCTCTGGTTCAAGGGACGTATGGGGGCTGTTATACTTTCTGGTGTAACGAGCAAGAAAATGTTGGGCCAGAAGGGTGATGTCTTCAGTACGGTCTTTTAGAGGGGGAATTTGAAATGGGATTACATTCAGACGAAAATATAGATCCTCACGAAAGCGGCCGGCGCTGACCTCTGCCTGCAAGTCGCGATTCGTGGCGACAATGAGACGGAAGTCGGAATGGATGGTTTTGTTGCCGCCCACTCTGTTAAAACATCGTTCCTGTATGGACCGCAAGAGCTTGACTTGAACGTTTTGGGGGAGTTCGCCGATTTCGTCAATAAACAGCGTACCCTGATTTGCCAGTTCAATGCGTCCTTTCTTCTGGCGATCCGCGCCGGTGAAGGAACCCTTTTCATGTCCGAACAGCTCGCTTTCAAACAGACCTTCCGGAATCGTCGTTGCATCGACTATGACAAACGGTTTGCCGGACCGATCGCTGTGAGAATAAATTCGATTTGCCACGAGCTCCTTCCCGACGCCGGAATCGCCGAGAATGAGGACCGTCGAGTCGGATTTCGCTGCCCGGTCAATTTTGCTCATCAACTTCTTCATAATATCGCTCTGGTAGATGATTTCTTTGGTATCGCCGGCCGCTGCGGTTAAGGAAACCTGGGAAATCAAAGCCGAGCGCTCCTCTTTGATCAAGCAAAAGCGCCTGACGCGCCCCACCAATTCGTTCAGGTGACGCACCACCATCTCAAGTGACGCAGGATCGAGGAAATCAAAGCAATCTTTCAGATAAGAATTGTCATGGTAGAGCACCCAGCGAATCTTTCCGCGATCCTCGATGGGCAGGCAATACACGGCTTCGGGCTGAAAGTCGGCCTTTGGAAAAGCCGCAGATCCTTTCCGGATCAAAATGGGTTTTTTCCCGCGAAACGATTTGAGAATGACATCCAGAAACGGCTCAAAGCTCTTTCCCATGATATCCGGTACCGTCAAATTGCATCCAGCGCGCAGTTCCGGATTTTTGGTGTATCTGCCCTTGGGAAACCAGAAAAGGCCGCCGCGCTCGGCACCGAAGAATCGATTGGAAGCCAAGACGACCCGGGTATAAAGATCATCTTCATTTTCAACCGGCAGGACGGTTGAGCACATTTCGGAAAACCGTATCAGGGAATCATGCGAAGCAGTGGTAGACTTGTTCTCAGTCGATTCATCATGTACCAGGTGATGCAAATCATTCGGAAAAAAAAGATCCGTATACACCCCCAATATTCTCCAGGCCTTTTGAGCCAGATGCTGGGCTTTTTCTTTGTTGCCATGGGCAAGTTCCAAACGTGCCATTTCATTGATGGTCTTACTTAACTGGAGAACATCTCCCGTTTGTTCCAAATATTCCTGACTTTTTTTAAGGCCTTCTCTTACCAAGGACGCATCAGCGCCCTTTTTCTGCTTTTCTTTTGTAATTAGGCGCAGGGCGGTGCCTTTCAGGTGAATATTGGCGCCGGCCTCTATTCTTTCCAAGGTTTGGCGGTAGCTCATGTTCGGTATGGGATCGAAGCCGAGCTGCTCAAATTCATAGAGCGTTTCAAGAATCCAGGGTGACATAAAATAAAATGATAACTCGGACGGATCCGAAGACGCACCGTAGGCCTTGGACAGCCATTTGTGAGCAAGGTCCGGATGGCCTTCAATCATGCTTTTTAATGCCAGACCGCTTCTGGCAAGACGAAGGGCGACATGGTTTTTCTGCTTCTCGGCCTCTTTAAGCGCGGCCTCTAAATATACCGACGCCTCCCTATCCCGCTTGATATGCAACAGCATCGTCCCCAGCGAGGCCTCCAAGGTCACGGTTAGATAGTGATTGGCTTTCTGTTGTGCCGAGCGCAGACTGCAGTCAAAGTTGCCCACGGCGCGATGGAAATCGCCCAGAAACGAAAGGCAGAACCCTGACAGCACCGGCGCGTAAGAATCATAATAAAAATCCGTGTCACTTAACTCGTATGCTTTTTCCGCCAGCTCGCAGTATTGGATCGCTTTTTTGTGAAGCCCCTGAAGCTGATACAAAAGTGCAAAAAAGGGAGATGACTGGTTGATGATATCCTCGTCGCCCAGGGCTTCGGCCGCCTTTAATCCCTTGGCCAGATAGCCATAAGCCTTCTCGTAATTATCCTGATAAATAAACAGGCGCCCAAGGTGAAGCTGCAGGAGCGTATGGGAGCGTTTGTCGCCTGATAAGGTGCATGATTTTTGCGCCTGGATTACATGTTTTGATAATTGTTTAAGGTCTTTATTTAGCGGAAAGGATAGATCCGACAGCTTGAGGATGGTGGCGATATATATCGCCAGAAGCTCCTTATCGTCCAATTGGTCGCAAAGTAGTTCTACGGCTTTGAGAAGCTGATCGTAAGCCTGACCGGGTTTTTGCTCCGCCAATACCTGATCCGCCAGCTGAATGTGCATTCGGGCCGCTTTGGCATACTTGCCGCTTTGCGTTAAAAGATCTGCCATCACGATTGGCGCTAAATCTTTCACACCCAGTTTTTCCAGCTTATCCAGAATAACGGCCATGAGGCCGGGTGTTTTGACTTCCTGAAATTTAGACAGAACCCATTCCGGAAGGTTCGTTTCAAGGGTGAGCGAATCTTCTGCTTTTTGATGCAGCCAGCCAAGGGCTTTGGCCTGTGTGAAAAGTTCAAAAAAGGGGCCGGGGTGCAGGGGTACAATTTCGCCCAGAAGCGGAATTGGAACCGGCGCTTCCAGCAAATGAAGAACCGCCAGCATTTCCCACTGTTCTGTTGAAAAATCAGGCATGGTCGGTGCAGACATGGCCCCCCCCATCATTTCGGCGAAAAGCCGTCATCGTAAATTTTTATCAGTTGGAAAATTATTCCTGAATTATACCCTTTCCCTGACATGGGTCAAGCCTTTTCGGCTGTATTTCGGCACGAATGATGATTTGATTTCGACATTTCGTGACGAAATAAAGCCTTTTACGCGGTCTCGCATAGCACCCTTTACGACTTTTATGATTTATTTACAATATGTTATGAACGATAGATCCGGACGGTACGACTATTGCAGGCAATATGATCATAGGGAAGTGTCCATCCAGAAATCCGAAAAATTAGCCTTTTCTGGATAGGCATTGGGCTAATTGTAGGTTGATGAAGGCTTCCAAGGCAAACGCATGAAGGCAACCCTTAAACCGAAGAGCAAACACGATCTGTTGATGGATACCATCAACCACAAGACAAGTGGACCTATTCCCCATTGGATCGATTTTGAGCCTGGCATCGCTCACAAACTCTCACGTCATTACGGCGTTGATGATATCTTTCATCTGGTTGAAAACGCCATCGAATTAATTGATTACAAGCGCCCAAACACGTCACTTACCCCAACACTTATTGGCCCATCACTGAAAGGCCACCGTTTTTCCAAGCC